>CAZRHP010000004.1:34370-51738 GCA_964599975.1 uncultured Gulosibacter sp. | reverse complement strand
AAGATGCTGTCGCGCATCGCGCGCATTGGCCTCTTCGCCGAGCTCATCGGCGTGGTGGGTCTGGGCCTTTACCTGCTGATCTTCCAGCGCAGGAACGACATCAGCGTGTTCTTCGACGGATTCATGAACGGCGGCGAGGAATACATGACCGCATTCATGGGCGCATCCATCGTTGGACTCTTCATGTTCTACGGCTTTGAGGCCTGCGGCGACGTTGCCGAAGAAGTCTCGGACGCCGCACGACAGGTCCCCCGCGCCATGTACCTCACCATCTTTGTTGGTGGCGTATCGGCACTCATGTCCTATGTCGGATACGTCCTCGCAGCACCGAACCTCGACGCAATCGTCGCCGGCGAGGAAGCCGACCCGATTGCCGCGATCCTCACCGCCCTGTTCGGCGAGACCGGCATGCGCCTGTTCCTCATCGTCGCCGTCATGGCATTCATCTCGTGTGTACTCAGCCTCCAGGCCGCCGCAAGCCGCCTGCTGCACTCGTTCGCACGTGACGAAATGCTGCCCGGCAGTGCATGGCTGAACAAGATCTCGGCCCGCTCGCAGGTCCCCACCAACGCTCTGATTGTCGCCAGCGTTGTCCCCATGATTCTCTGCGGCGTTATCTATGTGAACCCGGCCACGCTGTTGCCGATCACGATGTTTGCCGTTCTGGGCATCTACATCGCGTTCCAGTCCGTGGTTCTCGCCTCGCTGCGTCAGCGCGTCAAGGGATGGAAGCCCGCGGGCCCCTTCAGCCTCGGCAGCTGGGGCATTGTGGTCAACGTTGCCGCACTGGCATACGGCATCTGGGCCATCTACAACCTGACCCTGCCGGGTGCGAGCGGCGACTTCGCCACCGACTATGTCGTGCACATCGGCCTGGGCGCGGTACTGGTTCTCGGCGCCCTGTACTTCGTCATCGCACGTCCCGACAAGAAGTCGGGATCGCCCCAGGGCGACGCGATCGAGGTGGCCGCCAAGATCCGCGCGCTGCACGCCAGCAAGTAAGCATCACCCCCAACGACAGGGCTCCACGGCAACGTGGGGCCCTGTTGCTATTCCCAGGCGCTGATGACGAGGCGCAGCCCAAGCCCCGCCATCACGAACGCTGCGACGCGATCGATGGCGGTTTTGGCACGGGAATACGCCGCGCGCGGGCCCGAGCTCGAGAAAACCAGCGCAACGACCGCGTACCAGATGACCTCGAGCGAAAACAGCAAGGGTGGAATCACAACGTAAAACCACACGGTGGGGCTCTGGGGCATCAGAGCCGTAAAGACACCGCCATAGATGATGGCCGCCTTGGGATTGCTGATCTGTGTGGTGATGGCCTGCCACATCGGGCGACGGTCCGAGGCTGATGCCTGAATAAACACCATCGGACTGCTCGCGCCCCGCCACATGCGATACCCGATGTACGCGAGGTACACGCCACCGGCAATTTTGAGGGCAGCAAACAGCCACGGCACCGCGGCCAACACGGCATACAGGCCCAACAGTGCACTGGCGGCGAACACCGAACCACCACAGCCCATGCCAATCGCGGCCCACAGCCCCGCCGTCCGCCCACGCGAGACGCTGGTCGACGCAACCATCAACACGCTGGGGCCGGGGCTGATGATGCCTAATGTGATGGCCACCGCAATGGCGGCGATGGCGGCGGCCTCGTTCATGCCTTAGTCCCGGTACGCGGCAATGACTCGGCCCAGGTAATTCGTGGCACCCGCTACGACACCAAACACCGCAGCACGATAGAACCACACGGCGACCCGGATTTGGGTGTGCAGTGCCGAACCCGCCTGCTGCGCCTCGGATCCGGCCAAGCCGATGACCGTCACGATGAGCGCGGCCAGTGCCACGGCGGCAACCAGCAACCCCCAGTACCAGCGGGGAATCGAGATTCGCCCCAACGACCACACGACGCCGAGGATGCCGCCCACCGCGAGAAGCGCGATGCCACCCTCAAGCGGGTCAAACAAGCCAAACAGCGAGATGACGACCGCAATTCCCTGCAGGATTGAGGCGGCGAGTAAGCGGCGTTGAGTCATCACACCATTCTTGTCCACGAGCAGGGCGCGCGCGAATTTACTGACCCGAGAGGCCCCGACGGATCGCGCTCAGACCCGATTGTGCCATGAACCGGAACTTGGCAATCGTCTCGTTCGGGCTGGGCTCGATGGCGTCGACCAACCACTCGTCACCGTTCTGAGGGGTCGCGCGCCATTGGGCGTACAGGAATGAGTCGACGTTGAAGGGGAACGAGGCGCGATTGCCGTAACGCTGCCCCGTGCCATCAGCGCGCGAGTTCCATCCCGCAAACACAAACCCCGGGCGACTGTACCCGTTGGCATCCAACGCCGAATCGGCGTGAGCGGTCTGGGCGGGCATATCCCCCGCCCCTCCGTTGGGGTGGAAAAACACTGTGCTGGTCTGCGGTGCCACGATGGTGCGAATTGCACCGGTCAGCGGCAATCGGCCGGAACGAGACACGACAGGCGCCGAACCGTTGACCATCAGGCTGCAGACGGCGAAGCCGTACGCGCCGATCGAGATGAAACCAGAGTTCACCGAGCTGTTTGCGCCGTCCACGAACTCGAGATTGTGTTCAAACAAATAGATCTTGACTTCGTCGGCTTCGGAATTGTTGACGCGGAACATCGAACCGGCCTCACCCGACACCGTGAACGACAACGAGTCGCTGTGCCGAGTGATGGTGTACTCGGGTACTGCACGGGTTTTGACGGGGGTGCTCACGAAGGTGCCTCACTGTGTCACGGCCTCGAATTGTGGCACGCGGGAGTTGATACCTTGAGCATATTTTTATTTCAGAGATATTGCAACATGGGACACAATGCCCCAACGAGGCCGCGAGGGGGGCTAGCGACGCCTCGCCGCGCCCGCCGTCATGAACGACACGGCGAGGAACGCCGTGATCACCCAGAGCATGTTCGACATGCCGATTGCGTGTCCCACAAAGCCCAACAGGGGAGGGCCCACGAGGAAGGCCGCATAGCCGCAGGTCGTCACAAAAGCCACGGTGCGCGCAGGGTTTGACATCTCACCCGCAGCCGAAATGAACAGAGGGAAGGCCAACGCGACACCGGCGCCCCACAACACAACCCCGATGAAGGCGACCGTGAGGTTGGTGGACAGGGCGATGGCCAACAGGCCGGCAATTCCCGTGAGCGCGAGCACACGCAGGGTCGGGACTCGCCCGAAACGATCCGCCAACGAACCACCCCAGAATCGCACCGCAGAAATGGTGACAAGAAGAACAACGTACGACAGACCGGCGACGGTGTCCGACTGGCCAAAGCTCTGCGCAAAGGTCAGCGCCAGCCAGTCATTCGAGGCTCCCTCGGCCAGGGTCATGCCAAAAATTCCGAGGCCCAACAACACGAGCGGGACCGTCACAAAAGACAGCCCGCGTCCTGACGGAGCAGCCGACTCCGAGTGATCGTCCGACACAGCACGCCCGACTCCGGACGGCTCCCACCGGAATCCGACAATCGGGACGATCAGCGAAAGTGCCGCCAACACGGCGACCTGCGCCACAATCGTGACACCCACCACCATCGACAGCGTCCCCACACCGGCACCGACCAGGGTCCCTAGCGAATACGCTGCGTGCAACCGGGGCAGGGTCGAACGGCCTCGACGCGATTCGATTTCGGCGCCGTCCACGTTGATGCCCACATCCGCGGCACCCACCGCGAATCCGGCGACCCACAGGCCGATGCCATAGCCGACAACCGAACCGGACTGAATCGAGATGGCTTCGACGACCAGCGCGGCGATTAGGATTAGGGTTCCCCAGACCACGGGCATTCGAGTGCCTCGAGCCGAAATGAACTTGCCGATCAGGCTCAGCGACAACAGCGAACCCACCGCACCGACGAACAGAAGCACACCCAACTCGGCCGTGGTGATGCCCAGTAATTCGGTCACCTGCGGGAAGCGAACCAGAATCGAGGCGCTGACGAAGCCTTGGACGATGAACGAACCGATGATGACGAGGTGCCAGCGCCGTGTGAGGTGCGCGAGGGGTGCGTCGGGGGTCGAATCAGTGTGCGACATGGCTGTCCTTTGCGGGTCGGGCACGAGTTATCCCAAACTACAGTGTCAGCGCACTCAACCCTGGATACACGGCAAAAATGACGGTGACGGGCAGAATCACAAAAACCAACGGCACCATCATCGCGACCTCACGGGTGCTGCCCGATTCGATCAGGCGGCGGGCCGCCGACTCGCGCTCCTCGATCGCAATGGCCGACACCACGGCAGCCACCGGCGTGCCGCGTTCCATGGCCTCGCGGATTGCGGACAACACGCGCACCCAGCCGTCGTGGGGCACACGACGCGCACTGGCGTCAAACGCCGCTCCCACACTGACGCCCAAATCATGGGAGGCCACGATGCGTCGGCACTCCCCCGCGATGACTCCGTCACCAATTCGCGCGAGTCGAGCCACAGTATCCATCACGCCCAGACCAGCGGTGAGGCACAGCACCGCGAAATCCAGCATGACGGGCAGCTCGTCGCGAGCCGCGGTGACCCGCCTGCGCCTCACAACCGACCGAATCACAGATTGCACCCGGCTCGCGGCGGCGCGAATGGCGCGCGCGAGTGACCGGCCGCCCCGGGCATCGTCGACGGAAATACTCGCCGTTCCGGACCCCATCGACGCAACATCGCTGATATGCCGCGCAATCACCCGGTCGCGCGCCGGACCGCCGTCTCGCGGAATTAACAACAACCCACCCGCAAGCACCGCTACCGCCCACCCCACCGCGATCATTCCCCCACCACCGCCAACCGCCGTTTCTGTTCCGGCACCCGAGCGATTCCCGCCATCACGAAATAGGCAACCACGGTGGCCCCAAACCCAGCGACAACGATGAGGCTGCCCGTTGGGCTGCTCAGCGCGTCCCGGGTTTCCGGACGGGACACGATCATGCCGAGCACAATCCACGGCGCCGCAACCCCGAGCCGTGCGGCGTGCCGCACCCACGATTGCCTGCTGCGCACCTCGTTGCGAATTCGGGCTTCGGCCCGGACTGTGTCGGCGACGGCGTGCACGATTCGGGGAAGCTCGGTGCCGCCCACCTCGCGCGCAATGATAAGGGATTCGATGATGGTATCCGCGGTGGGATCGGCGATCGAGGCTTTCAACCGACGTGCGGCACGCTCGAAACCGACACCCCGCTGTAGCTCCTGCGCACAAATCGACCACGGCATTCGCCACCGGTCGGGCACGCGGTCGGCGACATCGATGAAGGCCTCGGCCACCGTCGAACCCGAGCGCAACGAACCCCGCAGCGATTCGATCACATCCGGCCACGCGGCACGGGCCGCCTGTCGTCGAGCGGACCTGTGGCCCTCGAGCACCGCAAACAGTGCGATAAGTGCACCGCAGGCTGCGAGGGGAACCACGACGGGAAGCGGAATGAGCACTGAAGCGGTGGCGGCGACCAACGCGACTACCCCCACCACGACGAGAATCACCGAACCCATCGATTGGCCCGCCAATCCGACCTCGTCCAGCCACAACCGCACTGGCATCTTCCGACGGGTGCGACCCGACGACGATTCAGGCGCACGCCACCACACCAGGGCGACTCCCCCGGCGGCCAGCATGGCGCACATCGCCGCCTCGATCATGCCCGCACCGTCACAGATCCCATGGCATAACCTCGAAACTTCCGTCCGGGTTGGACTGGCCGACATCGATGATGTGTGCAATTCGTCGGGTGCCATCTGCGGCCATGGCGCAGTGCACAACGATGTCGATGGCCGACGCCACCGCGGGGCGGATGAAGGACGCATCGATGTTGCGGCCGGCCAACAACGGCAAGGTTGTGAGTTTGTGCAGCGCATCGACCGCCGAATTGGCGTGGATGGTGCACATTCCCGGCAACCCAGAATTAATGGCGATTAGAAGGTCCAAGGCCTCGGCATCCCGGACCTCACCCACGATGAGTCGCGACGGCCTCATGCGCAGGGACTCCTTGACCAACCGACGCAGCGTGATTTCGCCGGTGCCCTCGACGCTGGCCGGTCGGCACTGCAGAGCAACCCAATCGTCGACTCCGATGACCAATTCGCAGGTTTCTTCGACTGTCACGACCCGCTCGCCAGCCGGAATCGCACCGGCGAGCGCCGACAGCATCGTCGTCTTGCCTGCCTGCGTGGCACCCGACACAAGAAAGGTGGCGCCCCGTGCCAATTCCGCGACCAGCCGCTCGGCGACGTGCGAATCCAGCGACCCCGCGTCCACTAACCCTGCGAGCGTCCACGCCGTTCGAGGAAATTTGCGCACATTGACCGACCACCCACGATGTGCCACGGGAGGAATAGCCACATGCAGCCTCGAACCATCGGGCAGTGTGGCGTCAACGAAGGGTTCCGACACGTCCACCCGTCGGCCGGTCGGCCGCAACAACCGGTCGACAAGTTCGCGCACCGACTCGGCCGTGAGCGTCAGATCGGCGCGACGACTGACACCCGCCACCGCGAAAAAGACCTCGCGGGAATTGTTGATCCACATTTCCTCGACCGAATCGTCATCAAGAAATTCCTGCAAGGGCCCCAGCCCGACGAGAGCCGTCCGCATCGCGTCGGGTGCGGGGGCAATGGAACCGTCCCGCAACGCCGCCTCGGCCTGGGACGTAAATTCCTCGGCAATGGCGACATCGAGGTCAACACCCCAGGCAACCACCCGGTCGCGGACCCGATTGACGGACTGTTCCAGCCGATTCATGTCCACAGTCTGGGGGTAAAGGAAACGGCCCCGTGGAATTCATCCACAGGGCCGTTTCGTCGAGAAATTTAGGCGTTCGGAATGAGGGTGTACTTGGTAGTCAAGTACTCCTCGATGCCCTCGATGGAACCCTCGCGACCGATGCCCGACTGCTTGACGCCACCAAACGGTGCTGCGGCGTTCGAGGCCAGGCCCGTGTTCAGACCCATCATGCCCGTTTCAAGGTTCTTGATGAGGCGCTGACCACGGTGCAGGTCATTGGTGAACACGTACGAAATCAGACCGTATTCGGTGTCGTTCGCCATGCGGATGACCTCGTCCTCGGTGTCGAATTCGATGACACCCAGAACGGGGCCAAAGATTTCTTCACACATGAAACGCGTGTCGGCGTGAACGTTGGTGAGGACGGTGGGAGCAAAGAAAGTACCGGGACCCTCGACGCGGTTCCCACCCACCAGCACGGTTGCGCCCAGGGCAACGGCGTCGTCCACGAACGACTGGCTGGATGCGACGGCCTTCTCGTCGATGAGCGGTCCGATGGTGACGCCGTCTTCGGTACCGCGACCGATCTTCATGGCGGCAACCCGTTCGGCGATGCGCTTCGAGAATTCCGCGGCGACGCCACGCTGCACGAACACACGGTTGGCCGCGGTGCAGGCCTGGCCGATGTTACGGAACTTGGCGACCATGGCTCCCTCGACGGCCTTGTCCAGGTCGGCGTCATCGAACACGATGAACGGCGCGTTGCCGCCGAGTTCCATCGAGGTGCGCAGAACGTTGTCGGCTGCCTGCTTGAGTAGAACCTTGCCGACGCCGGTCGAACCGGTGAACGACAGCTTGCGCAGACGGGGGTCACCGATGATGACGGGCGAAACTTCGCGGGTGCGCGAGGTGGTGAGCACGTTGACGACACCGCGCGGGACTCCGGCCTCTTCGAGCAGCTTGACGAATGCCAGGGTGGTCAGCGGGGTGAGCTCGGCGGGCTTGATGATCGAGGTGCAGCCGGCGGCAATCGCCGGAGCAATCTTGCGGGTTGCCATCGCCAAGGGGAAGTTCCACGGGGTGATGAGGAAGCACGGGCCAACGGGCTGCTTGGACACGACCATGGTGCCGGTGCCCTCGGGGTTCGAGCCGTAACGACCGTTGATGCGGACGGCTTCCTCGCTGAACCAGCGCAGGAATTCGGCACCGTAGGTGACCTCACCCTGTGCCTCGGCGAAGGGCTTGCCCATCTCGATAGTCATGAGAAGCGCGAATTCGTCGCGGCGTTCGATCAACAGGTCAAAAGCCTTGCGCAGGATTTCACCACGCACGCGAGGTGCCGTGTTGCCCCACGATTCCTGTGCCGCAGCGGCGGCGTCCATTGCCTTTGCGGCATCGGCGACCGATGCACTGGCGATGGTGGCGATGTGCTGGCCGGTCGCGGGGTCACTGACGTCCAGAGTCGCGCCGCCTTCGGCGTCAACCCATTCACCGCCAATGAACAGCTGCGTGGGCACGGATGCGAGGAGTTCTGCTTCGCTACGCACGGTATATCGAACCTTTCGAATTGTGTGAGGTCGACGATTGCCGACCAGTTCGATGGTGACTGCCCGAGAGTGGCCACCATGTCGACGCTTCCCCAAGGGGTTGCGCCCTGTGCTGTCCGTTCACCGTGCGAGGGCACTGTGGTCGAGAGCGGACAGTGATTCCGGTGGTGGCCAATAAATTGTCGGCATTCACTGTGATTCTGCACTCGTTCGGACTGCTCTCACAGCCTACGCCACAACCTGCCCGATACACTAGGACACAACCACGCGGGTGTGGTGAAATTGGCATACACGCAGGTTTTAGGTACCTGTGCTTCGGCGTGTGGGTTCGAGTCCCACCACCCGCACTTATCGGAAAGGACCGAGCATGGAGTACGCATCGGGGCTGTTTGACGCCCAAGCCATCATCGATGGCGCTGGCCCCTGGGCCCTGTTGGTCGTGTGTGCCATCGTTTTCGTCGAAACCGGCCTTCTCGTGGGCTTCCTGCTGCCCGGCGACACCCTGTTGTTGATTACGGGAATTCTGTCGTTCCAGGGAACCATCACGCAGCCCATCTGGCTGGTGTCACTGTCCATCTTTGTCGCATCGATTATCGGCAACCAGACGGGGTACCAGATCGGCAAGGTTGGCGGCCCCGCGGTGTTCTCACGGCGCGAGGGTGGGCTCATTTCGCACGCCAGCGTGCTCAAGACCGAGGCGTTCTTTACGAAGTGGGGCCCGCTGTCGGTAACTCTGGCTCAGTACGTGCCCATCGTCCGTACGCTCTTGCCCGTTGCCGCGGGAATCGGCCGCATGAACCGACTGCAGTTCTCGTTGTACAACGCCTTGGGGTCGCTGCTGTGGGCCGCGTTGTTGCCCTTCGTGGGTTGGGCTTTGGCTCACCTTCCCGGCGTCGCAGAGCTCGTGACCGAATACATCGACCTGGTCCTGATTGGTGTGGTCGCCGCGGGTGGCCTGTTCATCATCTATCACGTGTGGAAGGAACGCCGCACCATCGCCGGCGAGGGCTCACACGAAGGTCAGAACTAGCAACCACACGTTAAACGCGACCACCACGGCCGTCGCCATAGTCGCCAGAGTTCGCACCAGAACGCTCGAGCGCGCCTCGCCCATCAATTCTCGATTGCCGGTGAGGACAACCAGCGGAATCAACGCAAACGGAATTCCGAAACTCAGAATCACCTGACTGATCACCAAGGCACGCGTCGGTTCGACGTCAAAACTCAGCAGAGCGATGGCCGGGATGATCGTGATGGCGCGGCGAACCGACACGGGAAACTGCCATTTCAACAACCCGGCCATAATCTCGGATCCGGCATACGCACCCACCGCGGTCGAGGCCAGGGCCGAGGCCAGCAGTCCGATTGCGAAAACCGTCGCGATCACGGGGCCCAAGACCGTGGTGATAGCCGCATAGGCTCCCGCCAACGATTCGGTTCCCGCCACGTTGTGCAACGCCGATGCGCCGAGCATCAGCAGCGCAATGTTGACGCCACCGGCGAGCGCCAGGGCGGAGGTGACGTCGAAACGGGTCGCGCGCAGCAGGCGCGGGATCTGGCGCGCCTCGACACGACCAAAGCGGTCGCGCGAAAAACCCGAGTGCGCGTAGATCGCGTGGGGCATCACGGTTGCCCCCAGGATGGCGGCGGCCAACAGAATCGAGTTAGACCCCTCGAGTCTCGGCACCAAACCGGACACGAACTGGGCCGGATCGACCGGCGACACGACGACACCGGCGACGAACCCCACCGCAATCACACCGACGAGGCTGATGATGACGGCCTCGAACGGTCGCACACCAATGTGCGAATGCACCGAGAGCAGCAACAGCGCCACGACACCCGTGATGACACCACCCAGGGGCAAGGGCACACCAAATAGCAAATTGAGCGCGACGGCCCCACCGACAATTTCGGCAACATCGGTGGCCATGGCCACCAACTCGCCCTGCGCCCAGTACAGCAGCCGGGTCGCGCGGGATCGAATACGCCGCCCCAACACCTCCGGCAAGCTCAGCCCCGTGGCGATCCCCAACGAGGCACTGAGGTACTGCACCAGCCACGCCATGGCGTTGCCCAACACCACCACCCACACCAGCAGATATCCGAACTGCGATCCCGCCGTGATGTTCGCAGCGACGTTCCCGGGATCCAAATAGGCCACACCCGCAACCATGGCGGGACCCATCATGCCGATGAGTGCGCCAATTTTCCGGGAATCAGGCATGGTGTTCTAGACCGCTGCGATAACCCGCAACATGTGCGGAGCAATCAGACCCAAGGCTCGCCCGCGGTGCGACAGAGCGGATTTTTCGAGCGGCGACAGCTCGGCGGCGGTCACGGTGTCCCCCGCCGGCACAAAAATTGGGTCATAACCAAAACCGCCGGTGCCGCGCACCTCTCGCGTGATCGACCCGTCCCATTCGCCGCGAACGGTGATCTCGTATTCATCGGTCACCAGAGCGACAACACAGACGAAATGCGCGGACCGGTCCTCGGAATCGCCCAGGTTCGCCAGAAGCAATTCGCGATTCGCCTCGTCCGTACCCTCGGAGGAATACCGGGCTGAACGAATCCCCGGGGCGCCGTCCAGTGCGGTCACCACGATTCCGGAATCGTCGGCCAGCGAGGCCATGCCGGTGTGCTCGAACGCGGCGCGCGCCTTGATGAGCGCATTGGCTTCGAACGTGTCCCCATCCTCGACCGGCTCGGGGCCGTCATAGGTGCGCAGCTCGAAGCGGGCACCCACGAGGGGCTTCAAGGTGCGGGCTATTTCCTCGACCTTGTGCGCATTGTGCGTTGCAACAATGACGGGAACGCGGACGTCAGGGGCCAGGGCGTCAGACATGGTCGGGTTATTCGGATTCGAGCGCGGACAGCTGAATGCGGGTGAGGGCCTCGGCGCCGATGGCCGCGAGGTCGAGCAGCGAGCCCAGTTCGGCGCGATCGAATGGCGCACCCTCGGCGGTCCCCTGAACCTCCACGAACAAGCCGCGGCCGGTCATGACCACGTTCATGTCGGTCTCGGCTCGGACGTCCTCGGTGTACTGCAGGTCCAACATCGGTTCACCATCGATGATTCCCACGCTGACAGCGGCGACAGAATCGATGAGGGCCTTGGCATTCTTGCCAATGAACCCGCGCGAACGACCCCACTCGATGGCATCGGCGAGGGCCACGTACGCCCCGGTAATTGCCGCAGTGCGGGTGCCGCCATCGGCCTGCAGGACGTCACAGTCGATGACAATCGTGTTCTCGCCCAGCGCCTTGGTGTCGACAACGGCACGAAGGCTGCGACCAATCAGTCTCGAGATTTCGTGGGTACGGCCGCCAATTTTGCCTTTGACGCTTTCGCGGTCCATGCGGGAGTTTGTCGATCGAGGCAGCATCGAATACTCGGCGGTGACCCAGCCCTTGCCCTTACCCACCATCCAGCGAGGTACGCCATTGGTGAACGAGGCGGTGCACAACACCTTGGTGTTGCCGACCGAAATCAGCGCACTGCCCTCGGCCTGAGTCGACCAACCCCGCTCGATGGTGACGGGACGGTTTTCGGCGGGGGTACGGCCATCGGCGCGGGTCATTCTGGTTCCTGTTCGGTGCTGTGAATTGCGGACAAATCGATAACGCCCGTGGGGAACTGTTCCACTCGGGTTACTTCCAGCCCCAAGAAACGGTGGGCCAGTTCACGGAAGTGGGCCTCGTCGGGGCTGGTGGTTTCAAAGACGTGGGTCACGGGCGCGCCCGGTTCCGCCAATAAATCGTGGCTGACGAGCGTGCGATAGACCTCGAAGGCGGTGGCGTCGGCGCTGGACACCAACTGCACTTCAGGCCCCATCACGTACTGAATCGCCGCGGAAATCAGGGGGTAATGCGTGCACCCCAGCACCAGGGTGTCAATTTCTGCGTCCTTCAGAGGCGCGAGATAGGTTTCGGCGACGGCAAACAGTTCGGGTCCGCTCGTGACGCCGCTTTCCACGAATTCAACGAACCGGGGACAGGCCTGGGCCGCGATGGTGATCTCGGGGTCCGCGACGAAAAAGTCCTGGTAGGCACCCGAGTTGATGGTGCCCTGGGTGCCGATAACCCCGATGCGCTTCGAACGGGTTCGCTGAACCGCGGTTCGCACCGCGGGCTGGATGACCTCGATCACGGGAATGCCGCGCTTGCGCTCGAACAGTTCCTTCGCGTCGCGGTACATGGCGGCACTGGCGGTATTGCAGGCGATGACGAGCAACTTGACACCACGGTCGGCAAGGTCTTCCAGAAGTTGCAGAGCGTGTTCCCGAACCTCGGCGATGGGCAACGGGCCATAGGGGCCGTTGTGGGTGTCCCCGACATAGATGATGGATTCGCCCGGAAGTTGATCAATGACCGCCCGCGCCACGGTCAAACCACCGACACCACTGTCGATGATTCCGATCGGAGCGTTACGATTCACAGTCACAGCCTACCCAGCGGATCACCGAAAAATTGTGGGCAGGATGGGGTCGCCCGCCGACAGACGGAATGCGTCGACCGGCAGTTCCGCGATCGCGGCGGCATGGTGCTCGCGTGCGCGCTGGACGCCGTCGGGACCACGGTGGGTGGAATCGATCGCGCCACCCACGACAAGTTCGTGCACCAGCGGCCGGCCATGAACCGAACCAACACTGTCCCCCACCACAACAATTTCGGCCGTTGCCGTCCCGTCGGAAATTTCACGGAATGCGGTTTTACGTCCCGCGGGGTTCTGCTTTTCGGGTGACCTCTTGGCAACGGACACGCGTTCGCCGGCGTCATTGGTGTGCTCGACCAGCTTGTAGACCATGCCCGCGGCCGGTGACCCCGACCCGGTGACGACCGAGGTTCCCACGCCGAATGAATTGACCGGTGCGCCACGTAACGCGGCGATGGTGTTCTCGTTGAGGTCGTTCGTCACCGTGATTCGCGTGCCGGTGGCGCCCAGCGAGTCCAGTTGCTCACGGACCTCACCGATCAGCGAGGGCAGGTCGCCGGAATCGATACGCACGGCACCCAGTTCGGTTCCCGCGACACGAATGGCAGTCGCGATGCCCTCACGGATGTCAAATGTGTCGACCAGCAGCGTGGTCCCGGGGCCAAACGCGGCAACTTGGGCGCGGAATGCTTCCTCTTCGGAATCGTGCAGCAGCGTGAAGGCGTGAGCGGCGGTCCCCATGGTGGGAACGCCCCACTGCCGCCCGGCCTGCAGGTTCGAGGTGGCCGTGAAACCGGCGATGTGCGCGGCGCGTGCCGCGGCCACCGCCGCGGACTCGTTGGCGCGACGCGAACCCATCTCGGCGATGGGACGACCCGAGGCCGCCGACACCATCCGCGATGCTGCCGTGGCGACGGCACTGTCGTAATTCAGGATCGACAGGATGACGGTTTCGAGAATCACGGCCTCGGCGAACGACCCCTCGACCTCGAGCACGGGCGAACCGGGAAAGTACAGTTCCCCCTCGGCATAGCCTCGGACATCACCCGTGAAACGGTACGACGACAGGAAATCCAGTGTGTCCGCAGACACAATCCGGTTCTGTTGCAGCCACGACAGGGTGTCGGAATCGAACCGAAAGTTGTCGATGGCATCGAGGACACGGCCGGTGCCCGCGAGAACGCCGTACCGCCGACCGCCCGACAAACGGCGCGCAAATACCTCGAACACACAGGTGCGCGCAGCGCGACCGTTCGCGAGCGCCGCATCGAGCATGGTGAACTCGTACCGGTCGGTATTCAGAGCGGATGTCATGAGCCAGCGACTAATCGTCGCGCATCTTTTCGTAGATTTCCTTGCAGGAAGGGCACACGGGGAAGCGCTCGGGGTTCGCATTGGGCGTCCACTTTTTGCCGCACAAGGCGCGCACGGGCTTGCCCGTTACCGCGGATTCCACGATCTTGTTCTTGGGAACATAGTGGGAAAACTTGTCGTGGTCGCCGTCTTCGGTCAGCTCGTCGTTGAGGAGCTGTTCGAGTTCACGGTCCAGCAGGTCGGTACCGCCGTGGTCGCTGTCAGTTGCCATGCGTCAAGTTTACGCGGGCAGTTCGCTCTAACCCAGGCTTCCGAGGGTTATCGACAGCGCAACCTGCTCGCCGTCGCGGATGACGACCATGTCCACGGTGTCCCCCGGGGCGTGCGAACGCACCTGAGCGGTCAGGTCGACCTGGTCGCGCACGGGCACGCCCCCGAAGCTGGTGACGATATCACCGGAGACCAAGCCCGCCTGTGCGGCAGCCGAACCCGATTCGACGTCCGAGACAACAGCGCCCACGACACCCGTGTTGTCGGTGACACTGCCCACCATGGCGCCGATGCGGCCGTGGGTGGCACTGCCGTCCGCGATCAGGGAATCGACGATGCGCTGGACGAGGTTCGACGGCAACGCGAAACCGACACCGATGTTTCCGCCCGAGCCGCCCGAGCTGCCGAGGCTGGCGATTGCCACGTTGATGCCGATCAGCCGACCCTCGGAATCCAGCAGAGCGCCACCCGAGTTACCGGGGTTGATACTCGCGTCGGTCTGAATGACCGGCAGCGAGAGGTCCTGCGCAACAGTGACCGTTTCGGATCCGGGCACATCAAAGTTGAAGCCCTCGTCACCGCTGGCCGAAATCGAGATCGAACGGTTCAGCGCCGAGATAATTCCTTCGGTTACTGTGCCGGCAAGTCCCAGAGGCGCACCGATCGCAATGGCGTTGTCCCCGACGTTCAGCGCATCCGAGTCGGCGAACTCGATGGGGGCCAAACCGGTTGCGTCAATCTTCAGCACGGCGAGGTCGAGGATGGGGTCGGTTCCCACCACGGTTGCCTCGAACAGTCGGCCATCGGCGAGAGTCACGCGAATGGTCGCGGACTTATCGCCCGCACCGATTGATGCCACGTGGTTGTTGGTGACGATGTACCCGTCCTCGGACACGATGACGCCGCTGCCCGAGCCACCGGTGGAATCGGCAGATACCTCGATGGTGACGACAGAGTTCATGGCGGTAGCGGCGACACCCGTGGTGTTCGACACGGAACCGGTGTCATTGACGGTCACGGTGGACGGCACGGCGGTCACCGAGTTTCCCCCGAGGACGATGGCCGACATGGCCCCGCCCGCGATTCCGCCAACGACGGCGCAGACGACCGCGACGGTGGCTGCAGCCCTGAACGACACGGATTTCGAGGCGGTGCCGGTCGGCTCAGTCGATTCGGTCGAGTCGGTTGATTCGGTCGACTCTACGGCCGGCTCCGCATCGGTTGATTCACGAACGGGGTCGCTGCCGCCGTCCAATTCTGCAGTCGCATTTCCCTCGGAAGCGTGGGCGTTGTGCTGCTCCGCAACGGGCGCGGCGTCCGCGAGGGGCGATGACAGGTCAGCGCTCTGCTCGGCTGGATCGGACTGGGGTTCAGAGTTGAGGTTGTTCTCGTGTGCCATGCCACTACTGTGCGACACAACCCTAAGAAAAACCTAAACGGGGGCTTGGCGGATCGTGGGAATCATCGCGGTGTATCGACGAGAACCGTAGACCCACTGACGACACGAATTCGTTGGGACGGGGCGGTTCGCCCCACGAATCCCGACAATTCGCGCCACGCGCCCGAATCTCCCCACCGCCATTCCGCTCGATGGTCCACAATCAGGCGAATCGTGTAATTTCCGGCAGAACGGTATGGCCTCGATGTCGCAGTTACCGCCCACGGGGATACCCCCAATTTCGCCCAGGTAGAGCCGGCCTCGGTTTTCCACGCCGCGGCGCCGTCACCGAAATCCCAGCGGAACCGCACCGGAGTGAACCGAACCTGCGCACGAGAACCCCAGACCTGGCCCTCGACAATGTGGGGCGAAGCCAGCGCCACAAAGTTCACGTGCAACCCCACAAACGACCAGCCCGATGGCTCGACCCTCATCGAAGGCTGGCGCGGAACAAAACTGGCGATATCAGTGACCGTTCGGGGTTCCGCCCCCTCGGTGCCCGATTCGCCCGGTGTGACGATACACACTCGAATGTCGTGCACGATGATCGTGCAATCGCCCCGCCACTCCGACTCACCGGACCCCGATCCGGTGCCTGTTGTCGGCCCACCTCCCGTTATGGTCTCGGGGTCAGTGCCGTCCTTCGGGTCAGTTCCCGGCCGTTCCGACGTACCGATTACGTCAACACGGTCGGCGTTGATGACCCCGTTGACCACACAGGCCCCCGAGTTAATTTCCGCAAAGGTACACAGCGATGCGTTGGCGGCGGTCGCGGCGGTCGCACCCGACGCCAGGAACATCAGCAACAGAAAAAGTGTGACTGCACGCCTCGAGGCCGAACGTCGGGGAGGTGTCATTGCGTGAGACACCACGAGGAATCCGCAGCGGGCGAGATTGCGTCCACCAGTGCCGTGGTGTCGGTCAGTCGCACGAACACCGTGACCAGGGTCGTTGCCGGCGGACCCGACACTGTGACATCGTCAGCGTCGACTATTCGCAGGTTTTCCGTCGATTGGCAGGCGTACAACGCAACCTCGGTTTCACCGGAGTCATGCGCCACATAGGCCAGTTCGGTCAGGGTGATGAGCGTATCCCCCACCTGCCGCACACCCGCCTCGCGAATACGGTCGAAGCCCGACACCTCGGCCTCGAACCACTGCGCCGTGACTAGCGTTTTCAGTGCCTCGACGTGCTTCCCGCCGGATTGCAGCACGGTGTCCGAGGCCGCCACATAATCGTCGAATGCCTGACGCGCCCGCGCCTCGTCATCGGAATTCGGTGTGGCCGATTGTTCGGTTGCCGGGCTGGCGACGGGCGTCGAACCGGATGATGTCGAGGGCGTGACCGCGGGCACGGGTGCGGTCGCACAACCCGTCAACCACAGGCTCAGCGAGAGGGAGGACAGACCAATCAGGGAAATTCGCATGCACGGACGATACGGCGGCACCCCGCGATACCGCCGAAATTATCCCCAGCTACCGGGGCGCGATGGCATATCGGCGCAGGGACAACGCGGGATTTCGATCCCGCGCGGCCAGCACAACGTCCACGTCCAGCACCGCCGAGACGGTCGAGGCCCCCTCGGACAGTTCCGTTCCCAGCCCGACGGGCGACACGATGCGAGA
>CAZRHP010000004.1:23027-34360 GCA_964599975.1 uncultured Gulosibacter sp. | reverse complement strand
CTCGCCGGTGCCGGTGGGTGCGCCGTGATTCGATGCCACGAGGTAGGCGACGTTTTCGATGGCACGTGCTGTGGTCAAGGTATTCCACGCCAACGATTTGCCCTCGCCGGGCACCCAGTCGCTGGGCACAATCAGAACGTGGGCGCCCGCATCGATCAGCCGCCGCGAGACTTCGGGGAACCGGATGTCGTAACAGGTTTGAATGCCACACACCAGGTCACCGACCGAGAAAATCGCGGGCTGCGCCTCGGCATCCCCCGCCGTCAACCAGTCTGACTCCCGGTGGCCGAACGCGTCATACAGGTGGATCTTTCGGTAGTGCGCCACAATTCCGCTCGCCGCCACCGCGACGATCGAGTTGAACAGCCTGTCACCCTCGGATTCGATGAATCCCGCAACGATGACCCGATCTGTGCCCCGAACAAGCCCGTGGAGAAAAGTGACGAACTCGCCGTCAATCGGCTGAGCACCCTGGGCCCAGTTGTGAGGACGGGAATCAAACCACGCCGAATACTCGGGAAAAACAATCAGCCGAGCGTCGGGGTTGCCGGCAACGGTGTCCGCAATGAAATCGCGGTTGGCCTGCGCCGATGCACTGGGCGCGAACTGGGCGGCAACGGTGAGAACGGTGGACATGTGCCGAGCCTACCGCGGTGGCACGGGCCTGACCAGAAAGCACGAAAGCCCCTCACAGAGAGGGGCTTTCGATTTCAGTTGCGGGAGCAGGATTTGAACCTACGACCTCCGGGTTATGAGCCCGGCGAGCTACCGAGCTGCTCCATCCCGCGTCGGTACTACAACTCTACCACGCGAATGGAGCGGCTCGGAACACTCCTATTGACTGAGCGACAGTGCCTTTTCGAGGGCGGCCTGCAGTGCAACGTCGGCGGCCGCAGCGGCGACCAGGTCGTTCGCTGCGTATGCGGCGGCACGGTCGGCGAGGGCCTTACGTGCGTCCTCGAGTGCGGCCTTGAGTTCCGGCGACAGCGTCGACGGTTCCGTCGGGTTGCCCGGATCCACCGGGGTCACCGGGGTCTCGGAGCCGGAGTCGCCACCGAACAGCGTGTCCAGGGCCTCCTCGAGTGTGTCCTCGAAGGCAATTGAGTCACCGAACGCCACCAAAATCTTGCGCAACAACGGGTACGAGGTCTCGCCCGTGGACTGAACATAGACGGGCTGGACGTACAGCAGACCGCCACCGACAGGCAGAGTCAGCAGGTTACCCGCGATGACCTCGGAAGTCCCCTGGCGCAGCAGGTTCAGTACCTTGCTGACCTCGGGGTCGGTGTCGAACTGGGTTTGCACCTGACCGGGGCCCGGAACCGTGGTCTGCTTGGGCAAGGTAAGCAGCGTGAGCTTGCCGTAATCGGGGCCGGGATCCGAGTTTGCCGACAGGTATCCGTACAGCACGTTTCGGGTCGTCGAACCGGTCGACTTGGGAATGAACGTCGAATAGATCGAGAACGCGGGGTTATCGGAACCCGGCATCTGCATCGTCAGGTAATACGCCGGCTGATGCTTGGGGTCTTCCTTCGACGACACGGGGTCGTTCGGGGTCACCCAGGTGTCCTCGGACGAATAGAAGGTGCCGGGATCGGTGACGTGATAGTTGCCCAAAACCTCGCGCTGAACCTTGAACAGATCCGAGGGGTACCGAACGTGCTCGATCAGGCTGTCACTCATCGAGGACATCGGCTGAATCGTGGCCGGGAAGATGTTCGACCAGGTGTTCAGCAGCGGGTCCTTCTCGTCCCACGCATAGAGCGTCACCGAACCGTCGTAGGCGTCAACCGTGGCCTTGACCGAGTTGCGGATGTAGTTCACGTCACCGATGGCCATGACCGAACCCGCGGTGTAGGTGTCCTGAATCGCGGCCTCCATGTCGACCTGCGTGGAATAGGGGTAGTTACCCGACGTGGTGTACCCGTCGACAATCCATACGATGCGACCGTCGACGACGGCGGGGTACGGGTCGCTGTCCAGAGTCAGATACGGCGCAACCTTGTTCACACGAACCAGGGGGTTGCGGTCGTACAAAATCTGGGAATCGGCGGTGATAGCGTCCGACAACAGGATCTGCTCCGACTGGAAGTGCATGGCGTACACCAGTCGCGTAAAGATGTTGTCGAGCTTGGGTCCACCGTTGCCCGCGAAGGTATAGGTCGCGTTCGCGGCATCGCTGTCCGAATTGGCCGACGGATAGTCGAGCTCGAGCGCACCCTTGTCGTTCGTGCCGCCGAGTTCTCGCCGAAATAGATGCGGGGTTCGTAGTCGCCCAGGTTGCCCGAAACGGGAATTCCCGATTCGAGGAACTGAGGCTGGCCATCGACCGTGCGCTTGTTGCCGTACGCCGCGACCACACCATATCCGTGGGTGTACACGATGGTGTCGTTGTACCAGCTCTGGCTGGACTGACCGGCCTGGTTCAATTCACGAACTGCCAGAACCGTGTCCTGCTTTTCGCCGTCAATTGTGTACCGGTCTACATCGAGGTGGTCAGCAAAGTTGTAGTACTGACGGAACTGTTCCAGCTGCGCAAAGGCGTCACTGACGAGGCCCGGGTCGATGATGCGAATGTGGGCCGTGGTTTCGGCGTCGGCGCGCAGTGCACCGGGGGTCGCATCGGTCGTTGCCTCGTACGGCACGGTTTCGACGGTGTCGACGCCAAACGCCGCACGGGTCGCCTCGATGTTGCGGGTGATGTACTCGGCCTCCAGCGTGCGAGCGCTGGGGTCAACCTGGAAACGCTGCACAATCCAGGGGTATCCCGCACCGATCAACAGGCTGGACACGATGAGCATCGCGACTCCCACGATGGGCAGACGCCACTTTCCCGTGATTGCGGTGAACACGAAGAACACGGCGATGACCGCGGCGATTCCCGCCATGATCTGGTGTCCGGGGATCACAGCGTTGGCTTCGGTGTACCCGGCACCCGTCGCAAGGAAGCCTTGGCCCTGCACGACGAGCGTCTGGTACTGGTCCAGCCACAAGCTTCCCGCCTGAACCACCAGGTACAGCGATGCGGTCACGGCCAGCTGCACTCGCACGGTCTTGGAAATCACGATGTCACGACCCGTGATGCGCACGCCGCCGTACACGAACGAGGTGCCGGCACCGAGAATCAGGGCAATGATCAGCACGGCGGACGCGAACTGCGCGATCGACTGCAGCATGGGAAGTTCAAACATGTAGAACGACACGTCGAGTCCAAACTGCGGGTCGGTGGTGCCGAACGGCGTGCGGTGAACCCAGCTCAGAATTGTGGGCCAGTTTGATGCGGCGGCCATTGCGGCCAAGAGGCCCAACAAGGCGGGCCCCACGTACATGAGCAGCCGGCGCAACGGCTCGATGGCCTGTCGGTAACGCTCGGCGCCCTCGGACAGTCGGACCGTCATGGGACGCATGCGGAAGGCAACCCACATGCTCAACCAGACGGGGACGGCCATGCCCACGAAACCGACAGCGCCGATGGCGAGCATTGCGCCCCACTGGGTGAACAGCACGGTGTCGAATCCCGTTTGCTGGAACCACAGCACGTCGACATAGATCGAGGCGAAGCCAAAGAATGCGGCAATCAGGACACCCAACACGGCAACAGTGACGGTGAGCGGAGAACGGCGGCGGACGGAAGCGGTGGGGTTAGACAAACTGACTCCTTCGTTACTTCGATGCTACCCGTGCGGGGATTGTCGGCGCGAAATATCGCTAAGAGCATCGAGCGGGGTTACAGTGAAATTGAAGCGGAAGGAAAAATCATGGACTTCGCAACATCTGTCGCTACGGGATTTAAGAAATACGGGAACTTCCGCGGAATGGCCAGCCGTTCCGAATTCTGGTACTGGGTGTTGTTCACCGTGCTGGTCTCGGTCGCCACATGGACGATCGACCAAGCCATCGGCGGCACCACAATGGCGGCGCTCGACCCCGCGCTGGACACCGGCAACCCCAATCTGAACTACGCCCTGGCCACGCTGAACAAGCCGTCGACCGTGTCGAACATTGCGTCAATCATCCTGTTGTTGCCCACCCTCAGCGTCACAGCCCGCCGATTCCACGACGCCGGTTTCTCGGGCAAGTGGCAGTGGCTGCAGGTGATTCCGTTCGTGGTTACCTTCGCGGGGCTCATCGGACTGACCCTGACCCTGGGGCTGCAGGCGGAAACCGACGGCCTCGACCCTGAACTCGCCGTGGGCGCCCTTGCGATTCTGACGGCCGCGATCCTGACGGGCATCGCATATTTCATTTTCCAGCTGGTCGTCACACTTCGCCGCACCCGTTCGGCGGCGGACGGCAACACATACGCCGTCAAATACGCCGACACGATTGCAGCAACCGAGACGGCCAAATCCGAATAATTCGCGATCGTATTTCTGTGAAACTCCCAGCGGATATTTAGCCGTTTCATAGAAAAAATCGCACACTAGAAATATCAACACAAAGGAGAGTCCCATGGACTTCATCGGCGCAATCAAATCCGGCTTCCGAAACTACGCAAACTTCCGTGGCGTTGCTACCCGATCCGAATACTGGTTCTGGATCCTGTTCCTCGTCGCATCGTTCATCGTTCTGTCGATCCTCGAGTCGGCCCTGTGGCCCTCGTCGTACATGGCGGGACCCATGGGTGGGTATTCCGACGGCTACGGAATGATGTCGGGCACCTCGGGCTACAGCCCCCTGTCCGACATCTTCGGACTCGGCATCCTCCTCCCCACACTGGCGATGACCGCTCGACGTTTCCACGATGCAGGGTTCTCGGGCAAGTGGCTGTGGCTGCAGGCCGGCAGCCTGCTGTTGCTGATTGTTGGCGTCGTTGGCCTCGGGGTTGGAATGGCGTCGGTCTTCTATGGCTCGGGATACGGCATCAACGGTTGGGACGTCCTCGCCGCGATGATGATGGCACTGGCACCCGCCCTGATGTTCGGCCTCGCGTACAGCATCTTCCAGCTGGTGATTACGCTGCGACCCAGCAAGTCCGCTGAAGCGGGCAACAAGTACGCCGTTGTGAGCGATGCAGCGCCGGTGGCGCCGGTTTCCCCCGAAGTGAACACCGAGCCGGCACCCGAGGCAGCGGGTGAATCCACCGTAGCCGCCGCGCCCAAGGCACCCGCAAAGCCCAAGGCCGCACCGAAAAAGGCAGCACCGAAGGCCGAGGAGGCTGTGGTCGAACCTGCAGCAAAGGCGCCCGCAAAGCCCAAGGCTGCACCGAAGAAGGCAGCCGCTTCCGAGGATTAACCCTCCGGAACTAGTCGCAGGCCGGCAGCACCGAAAGGTCGCTGTCGGCCTCGATTGCGTTGAGGGCAGTCAACGCGTCATCGAGGGTGTCTACAGCAAACACCTGCAACCCGTCGGGGACATTTCCGCTGACCTCGTCACAGTTCGAGGCGGGCGCGAGGAAATACTCGACACCGGCGTAACGTGCACCATACATTTTTTGTACGATGCCACCGATTCCGCCGACGACTCCGTCCGCGGTGATGGTTCCGGTTCCCGCGACGGCCTGGCCCCCATTGAGGTAGCCCGGGGTGATCTTGTCGACGATGCCCAGGGCGAACATCATGCCGGCACTCGGGCCGCCCACATCGTCCAACCGAATCGAGACATCAAAGGGGAAGTCGTAGTGACTGCTGACGACGACCCCGATGACCGGAATCTGATCGGTGTCGTTGTTGAACACCACGGGAATGTCGAATTCCAGCTCTTTACCCTCGCGCAGAATTACCGTACGTGCGAGGTTGCCCTCGCCCACCTCGGCGATCACCTCACTGATGCGCGAGGAACTTCCCACGTCCTTGCCGTCGATGGACACGAAAATGTCACCCACCTCGAGAACGCCCTCCGAGGGGAAGTCGGCCTTGGTGCCCTCGACCTGCAGGTAGGACGAATACTCGATGTCCTGCGATGACAGCGCCGCGGCGATGGCCTCGCGCTTGGAGGACTCCATCTCAAAATTCGCCGACTGCTGCGTGTCCTCATAGGTCGTGCCCTCGGGGAAGAACACCTCCATGGGAACCACGGCGGAATCGGGTCGCAACCAGGCCGCGAAAATATCGAACCAACTGGGGCGGCTGTCCGGCGAGCCGACCAGCGACACGGTGAGCATCGACAGAGTGCCCTCTGTGTCAAACGTCGGGGTGCCCTCGACCGTGATGAGTTCGTGTTCCGTGCCGTCGGACCCCTCGGCGGAGCCCAAGGTGTCATAGACCGGGCCCGGGGCCTCGTACACGTACGGGACGGGGACCGCAGTCAGGGCCGCAGCGCCCACGACGGACAGCAAAATAAAGGACGCACCCACCGTTTTACGCCCCCACCGTGCGCGGCGTGGTTCGTGCTGTTCGTCGGTCACATCAACACCCTTCGTTGAATTCCACCCTAGGTGATGATGAGGGCGGGTACGGTTGATGCATGGCGGATGAAGAGTTCGACGACATCAACGAGATGCTGCGCAAATTCCTTGCGGGCGGCACCGATTTTGATATGGCCAAGTTCGCCGCCGCAGCAGGGCTCCCCCAGGACCCCGCCGCACTGTCGGCGCTGTTGGCACAGCTGCGTAACGCCGTGCAGAACGGCAGTGACGGAATTTCCGAGCAGATGGCTCGTGACAACGCCACCGCAGTCGCCTCGGAGGGATCGCGTGAAACGCCATCCGAGGAAACGACCGCGCTCACCGCGGCCTTTGGGCTCGCCGCGCTGTGGATCGACGAAGCCACCACGGTTCCGCCTCTGAGCACAATCCCCAGCTTGATGACGAGGCCCGAATGGGCTCGCGCGGCCCTTCCCGCGTGGATTCAATTCGCCGAGCCCGTCGCCGAATCCATCGCGCGCGCCTCGGAGACGGCAATTTCGAACCAGATGGGCGCGCAGTTGGGTGACGACGCCGACCCCACCGTGTCCAGCGCCATGCCCGCTATGCGCCGCGTCACCGGAACGCTGTTTTCCGTGCAGTTGGGACACGTCGTCGGTCAGCTGGCACGTGAGGTCGTGTCCGGTGGGGACATCGGGTTGCCGTTGGTGTCCGGTGCGCACGATCACGATGTCCGCGCGGTCATGATTCCGCACAACGTCGCCGAATTCGCCACCGACCTGGGCGTCAGCGTCGACGAGGTGCGGCTGTACCTCGCCGCTCGCGAGATCGCCCACGCACGCCTCTTCCGTCACGCGCAATGGCTGAAATCCCATGTCGTTGCCGCCATCACCGATTACGCCCGCGGAATCCACATCGATTCCGAGCGCATTGCCGAAGCGCTCGAGGGAATTGATCCCGCAAATCCCAGCGAGATCCAACGACTCATGGCCAACGGTTCGCTGATTCCGCCGCGCACCGAGGAACAGCAGCACGCCTTGGGTCGAATCGAGACCATGCTGGCCCTGATCGAGGGCTGGGTGGACACCGTCGTCGCCGATGCAACCGTGCGACTGCCCGGGGCCACGGCAATCGCCGAGATGGTCCGTCGTCGACGCGCCGCGGGAGGACCTGCAGAGAAGGCAATGGCGGGGTTGGTCGGACTCGAAATCAGGCCTCGACGTTTGCGCGAGGCCGCAGCGTTGTGGCGTGCCGTCACGGATGCACACGGAATCGAGGCGCGCGACGCGTTGTGGGACCACCCCGACCTGGTTCCCACCGATTCCGACATCGACTATCCCGCTGGGCTGATCGCACGAATGGGCGCGGGGGCTGGCGCCACCGACGAGATCGATTCCGAACTGCGGGCCATGCTCGACGACGGTGTGGACGAATAACGTCACGTTAGGCCAGTCTGTGTCACCCTGCACGGGTGCTCATCCGAATTCATCCCAGCGTTCCCGTCGTGTGGCGAAACCACACCGAGGTGCAGATCGGTGTCGACCCGGCACGAATTGTGCTGACCATCGACACCCGCGAACGCGCCCACGCACTGTCGGCGTTAATTCGAGGTGACACCACCGACCACATCGCCGAACTGTGGGGCCGGGACGATTTCGACCGCATCGCACAGGCTCTGACCACCGCGATAAGCCCGCCGTCGACGGCGGCAACGCGGACAATTATTGTCGAAGGGCCCACGGCATCGGCCCACGCACTGGCCGCGACGCTGCGCTCTGCGGGACACCATGTGGCGATGGCCTCACACACCGACCAGGACTTCGTCGGCCAGCCGGGTCTCGCAATTTTGACCAGCTCGTTCACCGTGTCACCCCTGGACTATCAACGGTGGATGGCCGCCGATGTGCCGCATCTGCCGGTCATTTTCGGCGAACAATCGATCACGGTGGGCCCGGTCATCATTCCGGGCGTGACCGCCTGCGTGTCCTGCATCGAACGACACCGTTCAGACGCGGACGAGGCGTGGACGGCAATCGGGCCGCAGATCTGGGGTCGCAGTTCACCGGTCGACACCGCCCGAGCCGGGGCTCATGTTGGCGGTGAAATTCTGCGGTTGCTGGCAGCCAGGGGCGGAGCAATGGTCACCATCGACGGACCCACCCTGCGGCGAACCGACGGATACGTCGAACGACACCCGCTGTGCGTCTGCACAGAACTGCCGGCTACAACGACTCGAGAAATCGGCTCGGCGAGCGACGAGCCGATTGCGGGCCCTGCTGTTGTGCCCAGCTCATCGTCAACGAGCGACCCGCTCGGGTGATACCCACGTAGGCCAGACGCCGTTCCTCGGCGATGGCAGACTCGGTCGTCGCGAGCGACAGGGGCAGCAGACCCTCGCTCATGCCGACGATAAAAACACGCCCCCATTCAAGACCCTTAGCGCCGTGGATTGTGGACAACGTCACCGCAGCCACCGCAGGTTCCGCATCGCGTTCCGCGCGATCCGTCAGGTTCTTAACCAGCTGAGACACCGTAGCGCCCGCGGGTAGGTCGCGCGCAATCGTGACGAGGGAATTCAGCAGTGTCCAGATCTGACGGTCGGGCCCCGCCTCGGGCGGTTTCGATGACCACGCAAAGCGTTCCCGAATGACCACATCGAGCGACAACGCTGCATTCGCCTCGGGGTCCTGGCTCTGCGCGCCGCGCAACAGCATCATGGTTTCCTTGACGACCTGTTCGTCAAAGAACCGCGCACCCCGGACCCGGAACGAAATTCCTGCCTCGGCGAGCGCCGTTTCGATCGCGACCGACTGGGCATTGATGCGATACAGCACCGCAATATCCTGAGGCCGTTCCCCCGCACGAATCGCCGCGAGAATGTCACCGGCGACCATGCGGGCCTCGTCGATATCGGAGGCAGCCACCCGCGTCACGGGTTCGGGACCATGGTCGCCGACGGCCCGCAACGCGATGGGCGATTCGGGAATCAGGTGGTTTGCTGCTCGAACGATTTCGGGAGTCGAACGGTAGTTGTTCTCTAGCACCACCTTCTTCGCCCCGGGGAATTCGCGGTCGAATTTCATGAGGTGATCCGCCGAGGCGCCGGCGAACGAAAAAATCGTCTGGTTGGGGTCGCCGACGACACACACATCGGCGCGTTCGCCTCGCCATGCGTCTAACAGCGCACGCTGCACCGGCGACACATCCTGGTACTCGTCAACGACAAAGAACCGCAGTGGTTCCCGGAGTCGGGCCGCCACACGCTCCTCGTTTTCGATCATCCCCAGGTTAAGCAGCAGCACGTCCTCGAAGTCCAGCTCGCGGCGCGCGTCCTTGATGCGTTCATAGGCGGCCATCAGCGCGACGGCGGTTTCCGAGGTCACGGCCTGTGGAATCGGTCGGGTCTGGACGATGTCGGCATACTGCGCGGGAGACATCATGCGAACCTTGCGCCATTCGATTTCGGCGGCGATTCCGCGCAGGGTCTCCTTGCCGAGTTTCAAGGACAGCTGATCGGCGGCCATGGTCAACAGCGCGGCCTTGCCCGAACGGACTTTCGGAAAATCGCCGCCGATGACGGTAGGCCAACAGTCGAAGAGTTGTCGCAGCGCCGTGGAGTGGAAGGTGCGGCAGGCCACGCCCTCGACACCGAGGCGCGACAAACGAGCCCTCATCTCGCCCGCCGCCTTCGTCGTGAAGGACAGCGCCAAGACCCGCTCGGGACTGTAAACATTGGTTTCGATGCCGTAGGCGATTCGGTGTGTAATTGCTCGGGTTTTACCCGAACCCGCACCCGCCAAAACGACCAGAGGGCCGATCAGGGACAGTGCAACCTTGCGTTGGTCTTCGTCGAGAGCTTCGATGAGTGCGCTCACCGTGTCTCCTCTCGCGTGGCGGAACCAAAATGCGGACCTCACCGCATAGCCTTGCTCTATGGCGTTATCCCCTCTCATGCTAACGGCGTATGCCGCAATTGCCGTCCCCGATATGGCGATTTCGGGCTTCCGTGAACTCGACCGTGAAGGCTGCGAAGCCGTGTTGTGCCGCACCACCGAGGGGAGCCTCGTGTCGGTCAGCTCACCGGTTACGGAACAGGCCGCACGAATTCAGGATCGCGAACATGCCATGGGACGTGTGCTCACGCGCGGCGCCGCCTCGCAGCTGCCCTTTGAGGTCCCCCACACCGTGGGTTTCACACAAATTGACGGACGTCGCGTGGTTGTCACGGCCGAAAATGATGGGCTTCCCGCCACTCGCATCAAGAACATGCGCGACCTGTTGCCGTCCGTCGGCCAAGCCCTGGGTGCCATTCATACCCTGCAGACCGGAATCGCCGCAAACGGTGCACTCACCGTCAATTCCGCACTCGATTGCCTGCGCGATGCCGCGGGAATCGTCGACCGTGCGACCCAGACCAACCTGGTGCCCGCCAGCCTCTTAGACCGCTGGAATGCCGCGCTCGAAGACACCGACATGTGGAAATTCGACCCCACCGTCATTCACGGCAACTTCGACCTGGATTCCGTGACGACGACGGGCGGTCTGGTCACGGGCATCAGCCACTGGGCTTCGGCTCAGGTCGGCGACCCCGCGATGGACTTGCGGTTCGCCGTGGGCCGAATGCCTGCCGATGCCAGCGCCGCACTGATCGGCGCGTACAACCGCACCCGCCCCTACAAGGACTCGCGACTGGAACACCGCGCCCGCTTTATGTCCGAACTGGACGTCGCGCGCTGGCTGTTGCACGGCACCGAACTGGGCGACCAGTCGATTGTCTCGGACGCCATCGGGTTGCTGGAGGGCCTCGTCGCCGCCGTCATCGGCAACCCCGCGACGTCACTGAATTTCGATGTGTTCGTTCCGAACATCGTTGCGCCGCAGCCTCCTGTCGTGGCGGACGAGTCGACGGTCGGCGATGACGACCCCACGTCGTCCGTCGGCGATTTCGCTTTTGATGCCACGACGGCGTCGACGCCGGCTGTTGCGACCGAATTCGGCCTGAATGCTGACCCGACCATCGACATCCCCG
>CAZRHP010000004.1:0-23017 GCA_964599975.1 uncultured Gulosibacter sp. | reverse complement strand
ATGAAACCGGCGCACAAAAGCTTCGCGCGCTCTTCCGTTTTGGCGGCAAGCGCGACGCAACCGGCTCGACCCCCGCCGTGCGTTCCGATGCCGACGAGCTGTCGGACGTGGCGACAGTGCCGATGTCCCCGATCGATACCGTGGACGGCAATTTTGCCCGCCCGTCGTTCCTCGATGCCGTCGATGAAGCGGAGTCGACAGCCCCCGTCGATGCGGCAGATGCGGCCGATGTGGCCACGAGTGCAGTTCCGTTGTTCGTCGAACCCGGTTCGACCACGGAATCCCCCTCGGTCTCGTTCCTAGACGACGTCCAGAACTCAGAGGCGGCCAATCCCCCGGCCGAGGCCGCAGGCATCGAAACCGCGATTCCCTCGCGCGTCAAGGACGACGAGATCTTCTAGTCCGCCGGCCCGTCCGAGAATTCGGGGATCCGGTCGAGTTCGGTCGGGTCGAGGGAGATGACGGTGTTCGTCGCCACGTAAAACAGAGTGGCGTCGATTGAGCTCAGTGGAATGCGACTCCACTCGCTGTAAGCGCGTCGGTACAGCGCCAACTGAATCGCTTTTTTGGCGCGTTCCGCAGGGTTCTTGGGCTCTTTGCCGGTCTTCCAATCCACGATTTCGACACGATCGCCGTGCGTAAAGACGGCGTCGATTTTGCACACAATGACGTGACCATCGACAGGGTGCAGAATTTCGATTTCGGTGTGTGTGGGTGTCAGCCCAGCCCAGCGTGACCGTGCGAAGTTGTCCTGGAACTGCTGCAGCTGTTCCTCCGTGATCGCACCCGATTCAATATCGGTGTCACTGTCGGCCGCCGAGAATTCGGCGTCGTAGTCGCGGAAGTGTTCGACCCACGTGTGGAATTGGGTGCCGAGTCGGGCAGCGGAATAGGGCCGGGTGGGCACGGGACGCAGCACGGATCGGGTCACCGATTCGCGAGCGTCTTGTTCGGTTTCGACGGTCACCGATTCGAGCAATTCGGCGTACTGCGACGCCGGCACGCGAACCCGCGGTGAAACGGTGAGGTCGTGCACCAGGGCCTCGGCCTTGACCCGCTCGACGGCTGCGGAATACTCGCCCGCATCGTGCGATGCGTGTTCGACGAGTTCGGCTGCACGTTCGATCGAGATACGCCGTTGCGGGCTACCCAGCGGGTCGGAGGGCCACACTATCGTCGCGGCGTCGAGGGAATTGGGGTTCTCGGTGAGCGTGGACCCACTCGGTAATTCGGCAATCAGTCCGGCCTGGGACAGCGCGAGCAGGTAGGCACTGGGCGATGTGGGAGTTACGTTGTCGTTCTTCCACCATGCTCCGGCGAGCAGCAGCCGGTGACGCGCACGGGTTACGGCGACATACATTAGTCGATTTTCTTCTCGACGCTGTCGGTCCTGGTTGGCCGTCTTGAACGCCGAGATGACATCACGCACGTCCTTGCGGTTCTCGCACATCCCCAGGTCAAGTCGCGGCAGGTCGGCCGCATCCCCACGCAAGGGGAACGGCAATGCACCGAGCTTCAGCCAACCGGACGATGTGTCCTTGCCAGAATTGGGCATGGTTCCGTCGACGAGTCGGGGCAGTGCAACTAGGTCCCATTCAAGCCCCTTCGAGGAGTGCATGGTCAGCACCTGAACAGTCCCCGGCTCGGGCGGATCGCTGCGCGGCGACACCTTTTCACGATTTTCGACCTCTCGCAGCCACCGCAGGAATCCCGCGAGCGAGGGATGTTCGGCAACAACCCGATATGAATGCACCAATTCCATGAACGACTCGAGCGAAGGTGCGGGGTCCCGGACTGGGTTGGCCATCGCCTCGATTTCGATGCGGAGTTCGCGGATGACCTGGTCGATCATGTCGGTGACGGGAAGTTCGCTGTGGTTGCGGAGCCGCCGGAACAGTGCCGCGGCGTCCTTTAGTCGGTGGAAGCCCACCTCGGACAGACCCACGGGTCGAGGGTCCCGCCAGGACCGACCAAAAGGTTGTTCCCCCCGGCACACATCGTCCCACGTCGCGCTGTTGAGGTAGTCGAGCCCGTCCACTATCGACGCGGCTTCGTCATTGGCCACCGAATCACGGAACGCGGCCGAGACATCGTCGCTGAGGTACATGGTGGACAGGTTGTGCGATATTGTGCGCAATGCCGCGAGGTCGGCGGGTCCGATGCGCCAACGCGCACCGGAAAGCAGACGGACGAGCTGGGCCCCAGCCAGGGGATCGGCGACGACGGACAACCCACACACGAGGTCGGCAATGGCGGGTTCTTCCATAAGCCCACCAAGCCCCAGCACATGGAATGGGACACCGACATCCCGCAACGCATCACAAATCAGCGACTGTGCGGCATTAACTCGCACCAAAACGGCCGCACTGGGTGTGGATTTGTCGGGGTTGCCCTCGGCGATCCGGGCTTTCATCCACTGTGCGATTTCCGCGGCCTCGGCACGGTCGTTTTCCACGTACAAGGATTCGACAGCAAAGCTGCTGGCGCCGGGAGCCGCCTGCAGTTGACTGACTCCGCGTTGGGCGTTGGGCCCGATGATGTGATTGGCGACGCGGAGGATGGCGTGACCGTTACGCCACGACGTCGAGAGCTGGTAATCCGGGCCCGGCCCAAACGACGAATGGAAAGTCGACAGGTTGGTGGCGCTGGCTCCTCGGAAACCGTAGATGGCCTGGTTCGGGTCACCGACCGCCATGACTCCACCGCCGGGAAAAAGCGCGGCGAGGAGCTCGGTCTGGCCCACCGAGGTGTCCTGATATTCGTCCAGCAGCACGGTTCGATACTGCGCTCGGTACTGTGCGGCAACCGCGGGATGTTCACGGATGATCTGTGCCGCGAGTGCAACCTGGTCAGAAAATTCAATCAGTCCGCGACGTCGTTTCCGCTCTTGGTACGACTGCGCCAACTGCAGCAGGAGACGGAGCGGCGCGACGCGCTGCAGCATGGAAAATTCCGCCGCGTATTCGCTCTTCTCGATGGGCATCGCGGCGTACTGTTCGATGTGGTCGCAGACCGACAAAATTTGTTCTGCCCGTGCACCGTGTTCGCGCATGTCGCGAGCGAGTTTGAGTACTGCATCGACGATGGTCGTGAATTTGTAATCGATGGTGTCGAGCCCGCGAATTCGGGCCTCAGAGACGACGTCGTAGGCAACGGTCCATGCGCTGGCTTCGGTGAGGATCTGTGCGTCGGAGTCCCACCCGATTCGCGCCGCGTGGTCGCGGAAAATCATCGAGGCAAACGAGTTGTACGTTGCAACTGTCGGGCGGCTGAATTCATCGATTGCCTTCGGAACCAACCGGGATTCCACCATTTGTTCGATGCGTTCGTTGATGCGTTCACTGAGTTCTGAGGCAGCTTTTCGGGTGAACGTCAGGCCCAGAATCTGGTGTGGTTCGACGTGACCATTCGCCAGCAACCACAGCACGCGGTTGGCCATGGTTTCTGTCTTACCCGAGCCCGCACCCGCGACGACGAGAGCGACATCAGAGACCGGAGATTGGATGATCGCCGATTGTTCGGGGGTGGGCAGATACACCGCGGGCTCGACATGGTCAAGGCCCTCGCGCCGAGCTTTTTCGCGCGCCTTGGCCTCTGCAATTGCCACGGCAATGTCGTCAGGGGTGATGTTGTCAGTCACTGCACACCTCGGGAATTCTGACCCAGCGTTTGGTTGCGGCGCTGCGGTCTTGAGCGTCGATCTCGAGCGGACCCTGGAATTCGGCGGCCGCCATCAGTTCGGCGACACCCAGCACTTCGGCCCCGAACTCGTGCGCACGTTCCGCGGTCAGAGCGGCCTGCGTGTACAAACCCAGCCGGTTCGTCGTTTTGTTGGTGGATTTGGGGAAAAACAGCTGCGCTCCGCCGAGGTGATGCGCGCGTTCCCCCAACTTTTCGGACAGCGCCGCGTCGAGCTTGTGGCAGAAGTACGCCAATTGATAGGCGCTGAGCTGGTCGATGTCGTTGCCCTCCCCCACACGCTTTTTGTCGTACGTTCCCGTCTTGAGGTCCGTAATAGTGATGGCGTCATCGGCACCGATCTCGACCCGGTCAATAAACCCGTGAATGTGGGCCTCGAGTTCCGAGGTGTCGCCCACATCAGGGTGTTCCCCACCCAGATGCAGCGTGAACTTTGCTTCGGGGATGGCGAGCTGACCACCCCGAGATCGCAGATCCGCAAGATAGGCGGCGATGACGGTGAGGACCTGCGTGGCCTGAGCCTTCTCGCGTTCGCCCGACCATGGCGCGTCGAATTCGAGTTCGTTCCAGCGCTCGTCGATGACAGCGAGCATGGATTCGACGGTGGGTTCCGCAGCGATTTCCATCGCCTTATGGATGATGCTGCCGAGGCTCATCGCGATGTGCTTTTCCGTACCGCCGACGCGGTCGATAAACCAGTCCACCGCCGACTTCCGGACGTCCTTCATCTTGGATGGGGATACGATCACGGGCTCGTCGGCGTACACGCGTTCGGTGCTGGACGGAGCCAACAGACCGAGCCATTCCGTCGGGCTGGCGCCGGGGATGCCCGCAACGGCGAGTTGGTGCAGCGCGGCGGCCGCTGCGTCGCGTTCGGGTTCACCAGTGCGAGTGTCCGAGACAGTACGGCGAAGGTGCGCGACGAGCTGGGGCGCCGTGAAGTGGTTGTGGTCGGCAGCGTCCAGAGCAGTTGAATGCCGAGCGGACAGCGTAAACAGTGGGCTGGGGATTTCTTCTTCGCCCGCGACGGTCGTGAGGAACAGCGATGTCCGCGCCCGAGTCAACGACAGCACGAACAACCGTAGTTCGTCGTGCAGGACCTGGGTGCGTTCGTCGATGACGGGTGCGGGTTCGTCGGTGAGCGATGCAGCAAACGCATCGGCCAGCTGATGGGTCGAGAGCAGGGAGCCACGGGGTCGCACGTTTGGCCACACCCCGTCGATCAGACCGGCGATGACGACGGAGTCGAACGAGCGTCCCACCGTCGCTGCGGGGGTGCACACCACTACGCTGCCGCCCGTCGCACGCGGGGACAGCGTGTCGTCCGGCACCTGCTGGTCCAGCATTCGGGTGATGAACACCGAAGCGCTCTCGTCGGGCGTGGCGTCCAGAGCGGCGGCCGCGGCTTGGAACAACGCCATGACGGCATCGAGCGACCGGTTGGCATCGACCCCCAACGCACCGGGGACACGGGACCGGTTGAGCCACACCCGCGAGAGCCCGCTGGCATCCCACACCAACCACAGCAGCTCGTCGATTGGCAGGTGACGGGAACGTTCAAGGACCCCGAGGACCACGGAGAGGTTGACCGCACGCCGTGAGATGTGCGCGGGGATGGCGTCAAGGATTTCGGGGTTGCGGACTGCATCAACCAGAAGTGTGGCGGCGGACCGGGCACTCTCGCGCGGAGTTCCCTCGGCGCGAGATTCATTGAGCACCGCAACTCGCGTGATTTCGTCGCTGCGCAGCCGTCGTCGAAGCGATCGCAGCGTGAGCGAATCAAAGCGGGTAAACGGCCCTCGGAGCACCGAGTCGATGGTGTCAACCGTCAGTGGGACCGTGGGCATGCCAATGCCGATGCCCACGATGGTCAACAGATCGCGTACCGCGGGATGGTCGCGCAGGGGTCGGCCGGTGGTTTCGGCGTAGGCGGGGATGTTGGCCGACACAAGGTGCGCGATGATGTCCTCGGCCTGCGAACCGCTGCGAACCACTACGGCCATGTCGTCGAACCCCACGCCCTCGCTGTGGCGATGGCGCAGGTGCCGTGCGATGGTGTCGTATTGGCGAACTGCTGACGACCCCACGCTGTGCAGAACCTGAATCTCGGCGCCCCGATAGGGAGCGGTGCGTCCGGAAGGGCCACCCTGTTGACCGATGCGGCCCGTGAATTCCGCGACGAGGCCCGACATATTTTCGCCCCCGACATAGACGGATTCCAGAACGATTTCCGTCACGGTTTCGGACGCCAATGCCCGACCGAACCCGGCGCTGTCACCTCCGCGAAAGGACGTCGTCGCGGTGTCGGGGTTTCCGAATGCCACAATCGTGATTCCGCGGGCAGCGCAGGCCTCGATCAGTCGCCAGTGCAGGGGTGACAGGTCATGCGCGTCGTCAACTGCCAACAAACGCAGTGATCCCAGCACCGTCTGGAGGGTCTCGGGTGACGCCGAGCCGATGACGTTGATGGCACGGACCACAAGTTCGGACGGATCGAGCTCGTGTGCGTGAGATGCACCCAAAAGTTCCGTGACCGACGACAGGAAACGCGCGGCCGCCACCCATTCGGGTCTGTTCGTTGTGCGCCCCAGGTCGGCAAGCTGCGCAAACGAGATACGTTCGTCCGCACACCGAGCGGCGAGGTCACGCAGTTGCGTGCGAAATTCGCGCAGCGACCGGACGTCGTACCCCAGGGATTCCGGCCAGTAGCCATCCGCGGCCTCGGCGTGTTCGCCCGCGAGAAGCTGATCGATCAGAGCGTCGTGCTGACCGCCTGCGATGAGCGTGATGAGTTCGCTGCCCTGGGCCTCGGCGAGGACCACCTGATGAGCGAACGACGATACTGACCGAGCCAGCGGGCCGCGGGTCGGCACACCCACGGCGAGTGCCAGCGGATCGCGCAACAGCGTGGCCGTTCGACGAGTCGACGTCAGTACCCGAATCGAGTCGGCCCCCCAGCGTCCGGCGACATCCACAACCAGGGCCTCAAGTGTCGAGGATTTGCCCGAACCGGCCGCGCCCCAAACCCTGACGTGCCCGCGACGTGCCGCATCGAGGACCGATTGCTGCGAGGCATCGGGGCTATGAGAGTTCCGGCCGAAGGTCATGTCCCTAGGCTACCGAGAAGCACCGACAGGAAACCCTGTGACATGGAATAGCCTAAAGACATGGATATTCGCATTGGAATCAAGCACGCTGGCCGCGAACTGTCGTTTGACACCACCACTTCGGCCGCAGACGTGACCGCTCAGTTGCAGACCGCACTCGCCGACCACGGCGTTCTGACACTGACCGACACCAAGGGTCAGACCTATGTCATTCCCGCGGACAACGTGACCTACCTCGAGATCGGCACGACCCAGTCGCGCCCCGTCGGCTTCGTCTCCTAACGACGCCTAGGCCGAGAGGCCCAACGAGTCCAAACGACGGGTGTGCTCGCCGATCAAATCGGTGAACACCGGCTCGACATCGTCGACATCCGAGACCGCGACCTCGTTGTGCACCAACGCGCTCTCGGCCATGAGCATGGTGTCCCCCACCAATCGGCGGGACCACATCGCCAGCACGGGCCGAAGGTTCGGATCCGCCTCGATTTTGCGTTCCAATTCGGCACGCAAAATGGTGACCATATCGTCCGACTTCAGTGCACCCACCACATCGGCGCGAATCGATGCCGGCAGCCCTTCGGCCAGTCGACGCCAGAAATCCTGCAGGAACGACATCGTCACCCAGGTGCAGGTGACACGCTCGGTCCAGTTCTGGCCGCGGGTGCGGCGCTCGAATTCGCGAGTCGGCTCGATAAAGGGGCTCATGGCTTCGACGCGGTCGACCCCCAAACGGTCCAACACTTCGACCAGGGTCACATAACGTCGGAACGATTCGGCGGCGACCATGGCGATCGCGCTTTCGGTTTCGAGGTCCTTCGAATCGTGCGCGTGACGCGCCAAGGATTCGGCAAATCGCAGGAACAAATAGGCGCACTGACCGATGAACACCGCGGGCTGAGGCGCGAGATCCGTGAACTCGACACGATTGCCCGGGTCGGCGTCATCGCGGGAACGAACCGTCGGAGATTCGACGACACGTTTTTTACGCCACAGGTTCAGAGCCACCCCCTAAGCATAGGGATGTCGGTGGTGCGCGGGTAGACTAGCGGGTATTAACCAGACAGGTATTTTTGTGACTTTTCTCGACCTTGGTATCGACTCCGATATCGCCGCAGCCCTCGCCGAAAGGGGCATTCTCGAACCCTTCCCCATCCAGGAACAGACCATCCCGTTGGCCCTTGGCGGCCAGGACATCATCGGACAGGCGAAGACCGGTACCGGCAAGACCTTCGGCTTTGGACTCCCCCTGATTCAGCGCCTCGGCGCTAACCCCGAGCCCGGCGTCAAGGCACTCATCGTTGTCCCCACACGCGAACTGGCCGTCCAGGTCACCGAGGACATGGTGCTGGCCACCAGCAACCGACCCACGACCGTCGCTGCCGTCTACGGCGGAAAGTCCTACGAGGAACAGGTCGACGCCATCAAGGCGGGCGCACAGATCATCGTGGGTACCCCCGGCCGACTGCTCGACCTCGCGGGCCAGCGCCTGCTGTCGCTTGCCAACATCGAGGTCATGGTCCTCGACGAGGCCGACCGCATGTTGGACCTGGGATTCCTCGCCGACGTCGAGAAGCTGTTCGCACAGACCCCCGCCGACCGCCACACGATGCTGTTCTCGGCGACCATGCCCGGTCCTATCGTGGCCCTGGCACGTCGCTTCATGACGAAGCCGATCCACATTCGCGCCCAGGACCCCGACGAGGGCCTCACTCAGGCGAACATCAACCACATCGTCTACCGCGCCCACAACCTGGACAAGGACGAGGTTGTCGGCCGAATCCTGATGGCCGAGGGCCGCGGCAAAACCGTCATCTTTACCCGCACCAAGCGTTCTGCATCCAAGGTCACCGAGGAACTGCAGGACCGCGGATTCCAGGCGGTGGCCGTTCACGGCGACATGAGCCAGGAAGCACGCGAACGTTCGATGGCCTCATTCAAGGCGGGCAAGAAGGACGTCCTTGTTGCCACCGATGTCGCCGCTCGAGGAATTGACGTTGACGACGTCACCCACGTCATCAACTACACCGTCCCCGAGGAAGACAAGACGTACCTGCACCGCGTCGGCCGCACCGGCCGCGCCGGCCGCACGGGAACCGCTGTCACCTTTGTGGACTGGGACGACCTGCACAAGTGGGCACTGATTGGCCGCGCCTTGGATCTGCCGTTGGAGCCCGTCGAAACGTATTCGTCGAGCCCCCACCTGTACACCGACCTCAACATCGCACCGGGAACAAAGGGCCGCCTCGTGTCGACCCCGATTCCCCGCGCGGAAAAGGCCGCAGGACGCGCTCCCCGCTCGGGAGACCGCCCCGCTCGTTCCACACAGAACGATGGCGCCGCCTCCGAGGCCCCCGCACGCGAGGCCGGCAAGCCCCGCAACCGCACCCGTCGTCGTCGCAGTGGCGGCGGCAGCGCCGGCGGCACGGAAACCTCTACCAGCTAGTTCGCCCACCTCACACCCACCACAGTTAGGAAGACTCAATGTCGCGTCAGGCCCTCATCAACACCCCCCGCATCGACCTGCGTTTTGGCGCATCGCCGATTCACCGACTGGACCGGTTGACGGAGCACCTCGGCGGCAAGGTTGAGCTGTGGGCAAAGCGTGAGGACATGAACTCGGCCCTGGCCTACGGCGGCAACAAGACGCGCAAGCTGGAATACCTCGCCGCGGATGCACTGGCTCAGGGATGCGACACCCTCGTCTCGATCGGTGGCGTGCAGTCCAACCACACACGCCAGGTGGCGGCCGTTGCGGCAAAGCTGGGCCTCAAGTGCGTGCTCGTCCAGGAACACTGGGTCGAGTGGGACGAAGTGAACTACGAGAAGACCGGCAACATCCTGCTGTCGCGCATCATGGGCGCCGACGTGCGATTGAACGACGCCGGTTTTGACATCGGTTTCCGCAAGTCGTGGGAGGACGCACTGGCCGAGGTCATTGACCGCGGCGGCAAGCCCTATGCAATTCCCGCGGGCGCATCGGACCACGTTTTGGGCGGCCACGGTTTCGCCGGCTGGGCCTTCGAGGTCGAGGACCAGGAAGCCGAATTGGGATTCACCTTCGACAACGTCATCGTGTGTTCGGTGACCGGGTCGACCCAGGGTGGAATGATTGCCGGATTCGCACACAGCAACCGCGCGCAGGATGTCATCGGAATCGACGCGTCCGCTACGGTCGAACAGACGTGGGAACAGATCGCACGTATCGCCCGTCGCACCGCCGAGGGAATTGAATTGGGTCGCGAAATCGCCGACGAAGAAATCGTTCTGCTTGACCGTTGGCACGACGACATCTATGGCATTGCCGGGCCGCGCACAATCGAGGCAATCGAGCTCGCCGCACGCATGGACGGCATGATCACCGACCCCGTGTACGAAGGCAAGTCCATGGCCGGCATGATCGATCTGGTTCGCGAAGGCTACTTCCCCGAGGGCAGCCGCGTGCTGTACGCCCACCTGGGTGGCCAGCCCGCCATCAACGGCTACACCACCGCTTTCGGTTACTAATCCGCCCTGCCGCGCCGCATCAACGCGCCTATGCTGGTGAGGTGACCGCCACCGCACCGATCCGAGTTGTCTTCCTGCTGTTCTATTTCGAGGCATGGGATTCACTCGACGAGGTGTATCGGCTGATGGCTGCTGACCCCGAATTTGACCCGATTGTGGTCACGATCCCCCGGAAACTCACGGGTGACGAGGATTTCGGAGACGAACCCAAGGTCAGTGCGTTTCTGACCGAGCGAGGCATCCCTCACGAGCGGTTCGACTATTCCGATGACACCGTGGGACTCGCACGCCTCGTGGCCCTGCGCCCGGATTATGTGTTTCTCAACTATCCCTGGCAGCGCAATTATCAAGAGAGTTATCGGGTTGAATCTCTGGCGAGCTTCACCAAGGTGTGTTACGTGCCGTATTTCTCCTTGTACCTCGTCAACGAACCCGGGGTGGTCGGTGTGGCCCCACACCAATTCACCCAGACCACCCACCAGCTCGCCCACCTGCTGTTCCTTCAGGACGCGTCCGTGGTGGAAGCACTCAACCACGTGGAGCCGGACAACATCCGAGTGCACCTCACAGGCACACCCAAGATTGATGCGCTGGTCCGAGCCGGATCCGAGGCACAGCCTCTGTGGCCCATAGAACGCACCAGTCCCACCGCCGAACGGCCGTTCCGACTGGTGTGGGGACCCCACCATTCGTATGGACAGCGTTGGCTGAATTTCGGCGTGTTCACGGAAACCTGCGAGGCCATGTTGGAATGGACACGCAGCCACCCCGATGTCGACGTCGTGTTGCGACCGCACCCCTTCATGTGGGGAACACTGGTCGACCGCGACCTGATGACCCCGGATCAGGTCGCGTCATGGCGTGAACGTTGGGATGCTCTGCCGAACACCGCGGTCGACGTGAATTCCAGCTTCCCCCGACTGTTTGTGGCGGCGGATGCTCTGATAACGGACGGGATTTCCTTTATCGCCGAATACCCCCTCGTCACGGGAAAACCCGCGATTTTCTGGGAAAAGAGCGGCCACTGGGCGTTCACGCCCCTAGGTGACGCTGCCGCGGCAACCACCCTGCGCGTCACCTCCATGGCCGAATTTGATGAGGCGTTCGCCACGGTTCGCACCGACACCGCCCCCGATCGCACCACCCAGATCGCCGCGCTGCGAGCCCAGGTTAGCCCCTACCCGGGACGGGCCGCGCAGATAATCGTCGATACGGTCCGGGCCGACCACGACGGCTAAATCGCGACCGCCCACTGCACGGCGGACCCCGAGGCCTGGGCAACGATCCGATCGAACATTTCCGGGGACGTGGTGTGCGCGCCGGGCGACACGGGCTTCATGCCACGGCCGTGATAGTCGCTGGAACCCGTCACAATCAGCCCTAACTCGGCGGCGATGATGCGCAGCCGCTCGCGCCCGTACGGGGTATTTTCCTCGTGGTCGATCTCGACGCCGGCAAGCCCGCGGGCGGCCATCCGGGCGAAGATCCCGTGCACCGCCTCATCGCCCATCTCGGCAAACGCGATCGAGGTTCGCCCCAACGTCCACGGGTGCGCCATGATGGGGACTCCCCCCGCGGCGCGAATCAGGTCAATCGCACGCTCGACCGTCGGCGCGTAATGCCCCACGTAATACCGGTCGTTATCGGCCGACAGAATGGTGTCGAACGCCTCAGAAATGGTGTCCACAATTCCCAGAGCCTGCAAGGCGCGCGCCAGTGTCGGTCGCCCCAGCGTGCCGCCCTCGGTGTGGAACGAGTGCACGAACTCGTGGGTCATCTGCGGGTAATCGACCGCGAGCCGGTCGGTCATTGCGTCGAGGCGCCAGTAACGGTCATCGCGAATTTGGGCACACTCCGCCGCGAGCGCCGGCTCGGTCGGGTCGAAAAGGTAGGCGAGCATGTGAACGCTGCCACCCGGTACCGTCGCGGACAGTTCCATTCCCGGAACGAAACTGATGCCCGCATCCGCACACGCCGCCGCGGCCTCGGCCCAGCCCTCGGTGGTGTCGTGGTCAGTGAGGGCCACAATGTCGAGCCCGTGCAGCGCGGCCTGCTCGATGACCGTGCGCGGCGATTCGTTGCCATCGGAACAGGTCGAATGCAGGTGCAGGTCGATCAGCGGGCCAGTCATATTCTCAGTGTATTCAGCGAACCCGTGTCAGACTTGTCACATGGCAGACGACAAGCCCTCGGGGAACGAAAATCGTTCCACCACCCCGCTCTCCCCCGAATTCCGGGAGTTTATCGGGGCGAATTGGGCCGAGTCACGCCTGATTCCCGTCCCCGCCGACCAGGCATCGTATTCCGCGGCGCGCCGAGCCCAACTCGCGGCCGAAATCCCGGGGCTGGCACTGGTGATACCTGCGGGACAGCCCAAGCAGCGCTCCAACGACACCGACTATCCGTACCGTGCACACAGCGCGTTCTCGTATTTCACGGGCTGGGCGTCCGATACGGTTCCGGGCAGTGTGCTTGTCATCGATGGGACAGGCAGCAGCGTCGACCCTCTGATCACCCTGTATTACCGTTACCCCGCGGGTCGCGGTACTGACGAATTTTTTGCCAACACCGAGGTGGGCGAGTTCTGGATTGGCCCGAGGCCCACACCCGACACGGTGTCCGTTGCGTTGGGCATCCGCTGTGCCCCGATTGACGAACTTGACGCCGCACTGGAGGGGCTCCGAGACCCCGAGGCTGTAGCCGTGATTCGCGAGGCCGACGTGGAACTGACCGCGCGCCTCGACGCCCTGCGAGCCGACCCCGAGGCGCGCCACGGCCGCGATGCCGAACTGGCACGTCATGCCAGCGAAATGCGACTGGTGAAGGACGCGTTCGAGGTCGAACAGATGCGCCGGGCCATCGCCGCAACACACCAGGGATTCAACGATGTGATCGCCGATCTTCCGCACATTGTGGCGCACCCCCGCGGCGAGCGCCTCGTCGAAGGCACTTTTAACCGTCGGGCACGCGCCGAGGGCAACACCGTCGGATACGACACCATTGCGGCGAGTGGCCCGCACGCGTGCATTTTGCACTGGACCCGCAACGATGGCCCCGTCGTCCCGGGCGACCTGATTCTGCTTGACGCGGGCGTGGAACTCGACAGCCTGTACACGGCCGACATCACCCGCACGCTGCCCGTTTCGGGCACGTTCACGGACGTCCAGCGCAGCGTGTATCAGGCCGTCCTCGATGCGGCGGATGCGGCGTTCGCCATCGTGCGCCCGGGTATCGTGTTCCGCGACATTCACGCCGCGGCAATGGCGGTCATCGCCGAACGCACCGCCGCGTGGGGTTTCCTGCCCATCGATGCCGCGGAATCGTTGCGACCGGAACTGCAATTCCACCGCCGATACATGGTGCATGGGACCAGCCACCACGTGGGAATCGATGTCCACGACTGCGCCCAGGCCCGTCGGGACATGTACATGGACGGCGTCGTGACCGAGGGGATGATTTTCACCATCGAGCCGGGGCTGTATTTCCAGCCCGATGACCTCAGCGTTCCCGCGGAATTCCGCGGTATCGGGGTACGCATCGAGGACAACATCCTCGTCACAGCGAACGGCGCCGAAAACCTGTCCGTCGGAATCCCCCGAACTGCATCGGCCGTCGAGGCGTGGGTTCAGGGCCGCTAAACCGAGAGCGGAATCGAGCGATTACCGCGCGGGCGCTGGGTGTCGATCACACGGTCCACGAGTGTGTTCAGTGCGACCACCGCCGCATCGGTGGTGTTGTGCGCAATCAGCGGAGCACCCTCGTCGCCCGACACACGCAGAGCCTCGGACAACGGCACCTGTGCGAACAGGGGAACGTCCAACCGCTCGGCGACTTCGAGCCCGCCACCGGTTCCAAAAATGTTGTGGACCGTGCCGCTCTCGTCGACGAAACCCGACATGTTTTCGACGACACCGATCACACGCTGACCCATCTGGCGTGCCACCAGAGCGGAACGTTCCGCCACATCGGACGCCGCGCGTTGCGGGGTGGTGACGACTACAACATCGGCGTTGGGCACCATCTGGCCCAACGAGATAGCGACGTCTCCTGTACCCGGCGGCAGGTCACAGACCAACACATCGATGTCGCCGTAGTGCACGTCGGCAAGGAACTGCCGTACCGTGCGGTGCAACATCGGGCCACGCCAGGACACGGGAGTATGCGGGTCGACAAACATGCCAATCGACATGACCGACACACCGTGAGCAACGGGGGGAAGGATCATCGACCCCACCGGTGTGGGCTTGACACCGTCAATGCCCAGCAGAGCGGGAATCGAGAATCCAAACACGTCGGCGTCCAACAGCCCCACACGCAGCCCACGCTGGGCCAACCCCACGGCGAGGTTCGTCGACAGTGTTGACTTGCCGACCCCGCCCTTGCCACTGGTGACAGCGATCACGCGGGTCAGCGAATCCGGGCCGAAACGGTCCTCGGGGGAACGGCCTCCGTGAATCATGTCGGTCAGTGCCGAACGTTCCTCGTCGGTCATGACACCCATGTGAATGTGCGCGGATTCCACGCCGTCGACGGCGAGAACAGCCGAGCGGACGTCGGCCAAAATGGTGTCCTTTTTCGGGCACCCCGCGATGGTCAGCTTGATGTTCACCGTCGCAACACCGGCCGCCATTTCGATGCCCCCCACCATGCCGATGTCCGTGATGGGCCGACGCAGTTCGGGGTCGATCACCGCGGCCAACGCGGCGCGAATCGACTCAGGACTTGTCATGCGTGCGTGCGTCGGACTTGTCGAGCTCTTCCAACAGCGAACGCAGTTCGGCGCGGATGAAATCCTTTGTGGCCACATCCTTGATGGCGAGGCGCAACGAAACTACCTCGCGGGCGAGATATTCGGTGTCGGCAAGGTTACGTTCGGCGCGCTGGCGATCATGCTCCATCTGCACGCGGTCACGGTCATCCTGACGGTTCTGTGACAGCAGAATCAGCGGAGCGGCGTACGACGCCTGCAGTGACAAAATCAGGGTCAAGGCGGTGAACCCCAGGTCGGACGAGTCAAAACGATACTGGACCGGCGCCAACGAGTTGTAGGTCATCCAACCGACCACCACAAGCGACAGTCCGATGAGGAACCACGGCGTACCCATTCCGCGGGCGACAAGTTCGGTCGCGCGACCAAATCGGTCCTGCGAACGACGGTTTCCGCGCAACTGCCGCAGACCCTTGGGGGCATTCAGCTGCGAGTCGACGGTAACGGAACGACGGCGCGCGGCGGGGCGACGGGGCGAGGTGTCCTTGTCAGCCATGTCACGCCTCCTTCACGGGGTCATTGTCGTAATACGGGTTGCGCCAGTCGTCGGGCAGCATGTGGTCGAGCACGTCATCAACGGTGACCACTCCGAGCAATCGATGCTGTTCGTCGACGACGGGCAACGATACGAGGTTGTAGCTGGCGAAAGTACGGGCCAGTTCGCCCGCCGAAGTCGTGTCCAACAACGGTTCGGAACGCGTGTCCAGCAGTGTTCCCAACTGGGTCTGCGGCGGGTAACGCAGCATGCGCTGGAAGTGCACCATTCCGAGGAAACGGCCGGTCGGAGATTCATAGGGCGGCAGCGTGACACAAATCGATGCGGCCATCGCGGGGGTCAATTCGCTGCGGCGAATCAGAGCAAGTCCTTCGGCGACCGTCGTTTCGGCCGACACGATGATGGGCTCAGTGGACATCAGACCACCGGCCGAATCGGGGTCGTACGACAGCAGGAAACGGACGTCCTCGGCCTCGTCCGGGTCCATCAAGTCCAGCAGCGAGTCACCACGCGATTTGGGCAACTGGGCGATGAGGTCGGCGGCGTCATCCGGTTCCATCTGGTCCAGAATGTCGGCGGCGCGATCGTCGTCGAGTCCCTGGATGATTTCGACCTGTTCGGATTCGGGCATCTCCTCGAGAGCGTCGGCCAATCGTTCGTCGGACAGTTCCTCGGCCACCTCGATGCGTCGTTCCTCGGGAAGATCCAAGATCGATGCGGCAAGGTCGGCGGGCAAGAGTTCGGCGTACGAGGCGACGAGGTGTTCGGCGCTCTGTGATTCACCGGTGTCCTCCGAGGGCGTGACCTCGTCCCAGCGCGCGAATACAGCGGGTCCCTTGGCGAACAGCGAGGCGTTCTTGTCGCGCTGCTTGCGCATGTACAACTGCGAAACGGCCCATTCGCCCAGAGGGTTGCTCTCGATGGCGACGTCCTCGATGGTCGACATTCCCGACCCGTTACGGAAGTTCATCGTGCGGCCGATGAGTTCACCAAAGATGCGGACTTCGCCGCCCTTTTGCTCAAATCGGCGCATGTTGATGAGCCCGGTCGTCAGAATCTGCCCGGGGCGGATGCTGGTGACTCGGTTGATTCCCAGGAATACGCGACGGCGACCGGGAACCTCGATCAGCAGACCGACAACGACGGGTGCACTCGAGGTGCGGTACACGACGATGACGTCGCGCACACGACCAACCCGATCACCGAAAGGGTCAAAGACCGAACATCCGGCGAGACGGGCAACATAGACACGCGTCGAGCTCATGGCTCCAGCCTACCCGCGGGCCCACCAATCGGAACCCCGTTTTAGGTGGATTCGCCGTCAAACGGCGTGGGTGAATTCTCGGCGAGTTTCCGCTGGCGTTGGGCATAGGCCGATTCACGCAGAGTCGGCGCAACGACGGGTTCCTCGGCGGGGGCCTCGTCGGTCAGAGCATCGCGGATGATGCGTCGCGGGTCGTACTGCCTCGGGTCGAGTTTTTTGAATTCGTCGACGTTAAAGTCGTCGCCCATTTCGTCCTTGAGGCGCTGTTCCGCACCACGTGCCATCTGGCGAATCGACTTCACGACGCGCGCCAATTGGGCGGCGAATGCGGGAAGCCGGTCAGGCCCGATGATCAAGAGCGCGACCATACCGATCAGCAGCAGCTTTTCGAAAGTTAGACCGAAGGACACTCCCCCAGAATACAGAACCAAACGGCGGCCACGGCATAGTCTGTACACAAAGGAGGCACCATGATTGACGCCGAACTCATTTCTCGCTGGGCCGAGGACGCCGCAGCTGAACCCGAGCACATCCGCGCTGCCCGCACCGCCGCGCTCGAGCACGGGGTCGATTCGATTTCGGCCGCCACCGGAAGCTACCTCGCCAGCATTGTGGCGATGACCCGCGCACAGGCCATCGTCGAAATTGGGACCGGTTTGGGTGTCAGCGGAATGTGGTTGCTGACGGGATCCGACGACTGCAGCATAACGAGCATCGACCGCGATGTTGACCACCAGCAGACGGCCCGCGATCTCATGACTGCCGCCGGTATCACAATGTCTCGAGTGCGCACCATCAGTGGGGACGCCCACGAGGTTCTCCCCCGCATGAACGACGGGTCGTACGATCTTGTTGTCATCGACGCGGATGCCGCGCACGTCATCGAGTACGCCAAGCACGCTCTGCGTCTGGTGCGCCAGGGCGGCGTTGTTGTCGTGGCTCACGCGTCACATGGCGGTTCGGTTGCGAACCCTGCCAAGCGCGACGAGGCGACGAGCGCACTGCGCACCTTGATCGGCGATTACATCGTCGACGACACGGTTCACGCGTCGGTTCTGCCCGTGGGCGACGGCGTCGTAACGCTCGTCAAAAACTAAACGATTGCGCCAATCAGGGCGTCGCGCAGGGCTACGGCCTCGTCGTCCTTGATTGACACCACGAGGCGTCCGCCACCCTCGAGGGGAACCTTCACGATGATGAGGTCCTTCTTCTCGCGGATTGCTTCCATCGGTCCGTCACCGGTGCGGGGCTTCATGGCGGCCATTGTGGAACTCCTTTAGATACTGTTCCTCAATTATCCCAGAGAAATCGCTGTGGGACTAATCAGGGGACACGCCGAGCAGCCCCGCCGAGGCGCGGTCGAAGTCGTCTGGTCGAACCTAAAGACCGGTCAGCCACGACCGCAGGCCGTGTTCACACGCGTGCAGGTGCGACAGGGGAACATGCTCGTTGTCGGCGTGCGCCAGCGAGGGGTCACCGGGGCCATAGTTCACGGCGGGAATCCCCAAGGCGGTGAAGCGCGCCACGTCGGTCCACCCGTACTTCGGGGCAATCGTGCCACCCACCGATGCAATGAAATCCTGGGCCAACGGCGAATCCGCACCGGGCCTCGCCCCGGCCGCGCTGTCCGTGACCTCGAGCTCGTATCCGTCGAACATGCGCTCGAGGTATGCCAACGCATCGGCCTGGGAACGCGAGGGCGCAAACCGGAAATTGATGTCGACCGCACATTCGTCTGGGATCACGTTTCCCGCAATTCCACCGTGAATCGCCACCGCGTTGATGCCCTCGCGGTAGTCCAACCCGTCGACGGTAACGGTCTCGGGCTCATAGGCGTTGAGGCGGTTCAGGACGTCAGCCGCGCCGTGAATCGCATTGATTCCCATCCAGGCGCGGGCCGAGTGAGCCCGAACTCCCGCGGTCGTAATGCGCACACGCATGGTGCCGTTGCAACCACCCTCGATGATCGCGTTGGTGGGTTCGCCCAGGATGGCGAAGTCGGCGGTCAACAGCTCGGGTCGAACACGGGCGAGGCGCCCCAGCCCGTTGAGGTCCGCGGCAACCTCCTCGTGGTCATAAAACACCCACGTGATGTCGTGGACGGGTTCCGTGAGGTCGCGCAGCAATCGCACCATCACCGCGACGCCACCCTTCATGTCGACGGTTCCGCGGCCCCACAGTTCGGTGCCGTCCTCGGACAGACGCACCGGCAAATTGTTGTTCACGGGAACGGTGTCGAGGTGACCCGCAATCACCACTCGACGTTCGCGCCCCACATTGGTCTGGGCGATCAGCGCATCACCGTCACGGAACACTGTCAGATGCGGGGTTGCCCGGGTCCAAGACTCAACGGCATCGGCGAGCGCCCGCTCGTTGCCCGAGACCGATTCGATGTCGCAAATTTCGCGTGTCAAGGCCACCACGTCAGCGGAATCGGTCAACAGTTTCACAGGGTCAGCCTACCCGCGCTACGGTGGAAGCATGACTGATTTGACGCGCGCCTGGGGCTTTGGCCTCGTAACTGTGACCACCGACGGCCAGGTCTTGGATGCCTGGTTCCCTGCACCCCAGCTGGGCGTCGCAGCGGATGACACAAACCGCGGAATCATGCCCCAGGAATTGACCGATGGCGAATACCGTGACGATGTCCGCGGAGTTCGCACCGAGGCTCGCCTCGTCGACATCGACCTGACCGCAGGCCCGCAGTCCACCGAGGACGCCTATCTGCGACTTCACCTGTTGTCGCACCTTCTGGTGGCCCCCAACACCATCAACCTGGATGGGTTGTTTGGTGTGCTTCCCAACGTGGCCTGGACCACAGCTGGCCCTGTCCCCGCCGACGAGCTCGCGTCACGCCGGGTCGCCCTGCAGCGTGCCGGAATCTCGGTTGTGTCACTCGACAAGTTCCCCCGACTGATTGACTATGTCGTCCCCACCCGAGTGCGCATCGCTGACGCACAGCGCGTACGACTGGGAGCGCACCTGGCGGCGGGCACCACGATCATGCATGAGGGTTTCGTGAATTTCAACGCCGGCACTTTGGGCGAATCAATGGTCGAGGGTCGTATCTCGCAGGGAGTTGTCGTCGATAACGGCAGCGACATCGGTGGTGGTGCATCAATCATGGGCACACTGTCCGGTGGCGGCACCGAACGAGTGTCCATCGGCAAGCGTTGCCTGTTGGGCGCCAACTCAGGCCTGGGAATTTCGCTGGGCGACGACTGCATTGTCGAGGCAGGACTGTACATCACCGCAGGCACCAAGGTGACTCTTGTGGGCGGCGACAATGCCGGGGCAATCGTTTCGGCTCGCGGACTGTCCGGCCAGTCAAACCTCATGTTCCGACGTAACTCGATCAGCGGAACCGTCGAGGTTCTCGAACGCAGCGGCCACGGAATTGTGCTCAACGCCGCACTGCACGCCTAGTTTCTGTTAACAGTTGAGGCCCGCACGATGAACCGTGCGGGCCTCAACTGTTGGAACAAGGATTTAGAGGCGGGTAGCCTGCGTGTTCGGCCAGGGGCGTTCCTCGATGCCCGTGTACACCTGCTGGGGGCGACCAATCTTGGTGGCCGAGTCGCCGCGCATTTCACGCCACTGTGCAATCCAACCGGGCAGACGACCGATGGCGAACAAAACGGTGAAGGTGCGCGTGGGGAACCCCATTGCCTTGTAGATCACACCGGTGTAGAAGTCCACGTTGGGGTACAGGCGACGTTCCTGGAAGTACGGGTCGGCCAGAGCGATCTGCTCGAGCTCTTTCGCAATATCCAACAGGGGGTCGGTGACACCCAGTGACTCGAGGACCGCATCAGCGCTTTCCTTGACGAGTCGCGCGCGAGGGTCGTAGTTCTTGTACACGCGGTGGCCAAAGCCCATCAGGCGAATACCCGACTGCTTGTTTTTGATCTTTTCAACAAACTTTTCGACGCTCTCGCCCGAATCGCGGATGTCACCGAGCATGCCCAGCACAGCCTCGTTTGCGCCACCGTGCAGCGGGCCCGACAGAGCATTAATGCCGGCAGAGATCGACGCGAAAAGGTTTGCTTCCGTCGAGCCCACCAGTCGAACGGTGGACGTCGAGGCGTTCTGTTCGTGGTCGGCGTGCAGAATCAGCAGGCGATCCAGGGCCGCCGACAACACAGGGTTGACCTCGTACGGTTCGGCCATCAGACCAAAGTTCAGGCGCAGGAAGTTGTCGACAAACGACAGCGAGTTGTCGGGGTACAGGAAGGCCTGGCCAATCGACTTTTTGTGCGCATATGCAGCAATCACGGGAAGTTTTGCCAGCAAACGAATGGTGGTCAGTTCGACCTGCTCGGGGTCGTGCACGTTCAACGAGTCCGAATAATAGGTCGACAGTGCACCCACGGCGCTCGACAGCACACTCATCGGGTGAGCGTTATGAGGCAGAGCGTCAAAGAAACGCTTCAGGTCTTCGTGCAAAAGGGTGTGGTGACGGATCTTGTCGTCAAAGGCCGACAGTTCGGCCGGAGTCGGCAGTTCGCCGTAAATCAGCAGATAGGCGACCTCGATGAACGTGGAGTTCTTGGCCACATCCTCGATCGAGTAACCGCGGTAACGCAGGATGCCCTGATCGCCATCGATGAACGTGATGTTCGACGTCGTCGACGCGGTGTTCACAAAACCACGGTCCAGCGCGGTCAAACCGGTCTGACGAGTCAACGTCGAGATATCGATTGCCGACGCCCCATCCGTCGCAGGGACAATGGGGAATTCCGCAACGCCGCCGGGGTGGTGCAGCTTCGCAGTGGGGGGCGTGTCGTTAGTCACGTGCGCTCCTCGATGGTGTGAACAAAAGGCGTGGACGGGTGGCATCCACTCCCTAGCCTATTGGACGGAAGTGGTTGCTGCATCCGCTAATCTGCGGACCGCTGCGGCGATGCGTTCATCGGTGGCGGTGAGCGCGATTCGCACGTGGCGCGCACCCGCTTCGCCATAGAAAATTCCGGGTGCCGCGAGGATGCCCAGGCCCGCGAGCCAGTCGATTGTGTCAAACGATGGTTCGTCCCTCGTGACCCACAAGTACAGGCCCGCCTCGGAATAATCCACGGTGAAACCTGCCGAAATGAGCGCGGGCAGCAGCACCTCACGCCGTGACCGATACAAGCCTTTTTGCGCCTCGACATGGCCGTCGTCGTTCAACGCAGCGACCATGGCGGCCTGCACGGGGGCAGGAACAATCAGACCGAGGTGCTTTCGGACCTCGAGTATTCCCGCAATCAACTGCGGGTCCCCCGCGAGGAACGCTGCACGGTAACCGGCAAGGTTGGACTGCTTCGAGAGCGAGTAGGCGCTGAGCACGCCGGTCAGGTCAGAGCCAACAACACGATCATCGAGAATCGAGGGAGCTTCGGAATCCGTCCACACCAGCTGTGCGTAACATTCGTCGTTAATGATCACGGCACCGAGATTGCGAGCACGGGCAACTGCGCGACGCAGAAATTCCACAGAATCGAGACGGCCCGAAGGGTTGGCGGGCGAATTCAGCCACACCAGTTTTGTGGCGGCAGGCCATTCATCGGGTTCGTCCGAGGGGAACGGTGTAGCCCCCACGACCCGCGCGCCGATGTCGTAGGTCGGATAGGCCACGGTCGGGTGAACCACAACATCGCCGGGGCGAAGGCCCAGCAACGTCGGCATCAGCCCGACAAGTTCCTTGGACCCCACGGTGGGGATGGCGCCGGCGGGCACAAGACCGGTGGCATTGCGACGACGCGAATACCAGGACACGATGGCATCCCGCAGCGCCGCGGTGCCGTTGGTCGTGGGGTACGCGTGGGCGTCGGTCGACTGCGACAAAATCCGTGCGATGACATCGGGGGTCGGGTCAACGGGTGATCCGACGGACAAATCAACGAGACCGTCAGGGTGTTGCGATGCACGGTCCTTCGCCGGAATTAGTGCGTTCCAGGGAAAGTCGGGCAACTGCAGCATTATTCTCCCTGCGGGGCCAGAGCGGTGATGACCTCGTGGTCGTGGTGGATGACGCCGACCTTGGCTGCCCCACCGGGCGAGCCAACCTCGCGGAAAAATTCCACGTTCGCACGGTAGTAGTCGCTCCACTGCGCGGGCAGGTCATCCTCGTAGTAGATGGCTTCGACCGGGCACACTGGCTCGCAAGCACCGCAGTCCACGCACTCATCCGGGTGGATGTA
>CAZRHP010000003.1:60820-63099 GCA_964599975.1 uncultured Gulosibacter sp. | reverse complement strand
CGAATTCTGTCGGTTAACCCCGCCCGCATCGGTTCGGTTGAGGGTTACGACGCGCCGCTGACCGTGGGAAGCCTCGCCAACATCACACTGGTTGACCCCACCGCTCGCAGCGAATGGGGTACCGACAGCCTGGTGGGTCGTTCCACCAACACCCCGTTTACGGGAATTTCACTGCCCGGTCGTGTGGTTCACACCATCTTCCGAGGCACGCCCACTGTACGCGACGGTTCCGTCGTGGAACTCTCAGAGCAAGGACACGCATCATGACCTCAACGGCAATTCTTGTACTCGAAGACGGCACCAGCTTCGCAGGAAACGCCTATGGCGCCGCCGGCGAGAGCATCGGCGAAATTGTCTTCCAGACCGGCATGAGCGGATACCAGGAGACCCTGACGGATCCCTCGTATGCCGGTCAGATCGTGGTGCAGACCGCCCCGCACATCGGGAACACCGGTATGAACGACGAGGATGAGGAATCGCGTCAAATTTGGGTGGCCGGCTACATCGTCCGCGACCCTGCGCGCGTTCCCTCGAACTTCCGCTCGCAGCGCAGCCTCGACGATGATCTCATCGACAGCGGCGTCGTAGGCATCAGCGGAATCGACACCCGAGCCGTGACGCGCATCATCCGCGAGGCCGGTGCCATGCGTGCCGGAATTTTCCCTCTCGACGACCGACCCGTGTCGGAACTCGTGGACCGGGTTCGCTCGGCTCCCGAAATGTCGGGCCTCAACCTGTCCACTGAGGTCTCGGTGTCGACGTCGTATGTCATCCCCGCACAGGGCGACAGCATTGGTGCTTTGGCCGTGCTCGACTTGGGCGTGAAGCAGGCGACCCTCAACCACCTCGCGCAGCGCGGTTTCGAGGTGCACGTTATTCCGCAGTCGGCGAGCCTCGACGACATCCTCGCGATCAATCCCGTCGCCGTGTTCTATTCGAACGGACCCGGAGACCCCTCGGCCAGCGGCCGTCATGTGGAAATCCTTCGCGGCGTTCTGGAACGCAAGCTGCCGTTCTTTGGCATCTGTTTTGGTAACCAGCTGCTGGGTCGTGCGCTCGGCTTCGATACCTACAAACTGAAGTACGGTCACCGTGGCATCAATCAGCCCGTCGTTGACAAGGCCACGGGTCGCATCGAAATCACCGCCCACAACCACGGTTTCGCTGTCGACGCACCTCGTGAGGGCGTCGTCGAGTCTCCCGCAGGTTTTGGCCGTGTTGAGGTCAGCCACGTTGGACTGAACGACAACTGCGTCGAGGGGTTGCGTGCGCTCGATGTCCCCGCATTCAGCGTCCAGTACCACCCCGAAGCCGCCGCGGGCCCCCACGACTCCACCTACTTGTTTGATCGTTTCCGCGACCTTGTTGTTGCCGAAACCGGAAAGGCTCAGAACTAATGCCCAAGCGCGACGATATTTCCAGCGTCCTCGTCATCGGCTCGGGTCCGATCGTTATCGGTCAGGCCGCCGAGTTCGACTATTCGGGCACCCAGGCCTGCCGCGTGTTGCGCGAGGAGGGCGTCCGCGTCATTCTCATCAACTCGAACCCCGCCACGATCATGACGGACCCCGATTTCGCTGACGCCACCTATGTCGAGCCGATTACCACCGAGGCGATCGAAGCCATCATTGCAAAGGAAAAGCCCGACGCAATTCTGCCCACACTGGGTGGACAGACCGCCTTGAATGCGGCCATGAAATTGCACGAACAGGGCATTCTCGCCAAGTACAACGTCGAATTGATCGGCGCAAAGTTCGAGGCAATCCAACGCGGTGAGGACCGTCAGATCTTCAAGGACCTGGTTCTCGAATCCGGCGCCGATGTCGCGCAGAGCGTTGTCGTCAACAGCATCGAGGGCGCGTTGGCGTTCATCGAGGAGACGGGTTACCCCGTCGTCATCCGTCCCTCGTTCACCATGGGTGGGCTGGGTTCCGGTTTCGCCTACGACGAGGAAGAACTCCGTCGCATGGTCGGCAACGGCCTGCACGAAAGCCCGACCAGCGAGGTACTCCTGGAAGAAAGCATCCTCGGCTGGAAGGAATACGAGCTCGAGCTCATGCGTGACACCTCGGACAACACCGTTGTTGTGTGTTCGATCGAGAACGTGGACCCCGTCGGTGTGCACACCGGTGACTCCATCACGGTTGCTCCCGCTCTGACGTTGACCGACCGTGAGTACCAAAACCTTCGCGACATCGGAATCCGCATCATTCGTGCCGTCGGTGTCGACACCGGTGGCTGCAACATTCAGTTCGCCATCGACCCCACCAACGGTCGAG
>CAZRHP010000003.1:36363-60788 GCA_964599975.1 uncultured Gulosibacter sp. | reverse complement strand
TTCCCCATCGCCAAGATCGCCGCCAAGCTGGCCATCGGGTACCGTCTCGATGAAATTCCCAACGACATCACCGGTGTGACTCCCGCATCCTTCGAGCCCACCCTTGACTACATCGTGGTCAAGGCTCCGCGATTCGCATTCGAGAAATTCCCCGAGGCCGATACCACCCTGACCACCACGATGAAGTCCGTGGGCGAGGCCATGGCCATTGGTCGTAACTTCACCACGGCGCTGCAAAAGTCGTTGCGTTCACTGGAGAAGCGTGGTTCGAGCTTCCACTGGGAGGGCATGCCCGGCGACAAGGCGGAACTGCTGTCCATCGCCAGCCGACCCACCGACGGACGCATCGTCGTGCTTCAGCAGGCAATGCGCGCCGGGGCGACGGTGCAGGAAGCATTCGACGCGACCGCCATCGACCCCTGGTTCCTCGACCAGATTCAGCTGATCAACGAAACCGCCGACATGGTTGCCGCGCACCACGGTGACCTCGATGCTCTGGCCGAAGCCAAGAACCACGGTTTTAGCGATGCCCAGATTGCGTCGTTGTGGAGCATGACCGAGGACGATGTCCGCGCACTGCGTCACACGCACAACCTGCGCCCGGTATTCAAGACCGTCGACACCTGTGCGGGCGAGTTCCCGGCACTGACCCCGTACCACTACTCGTCGTACGATTTTGAAACCGAGGTCAGCCCCTCCGACCGCCAAAAGGTCATCATTTTGGGATCGGGTCCCAACCGAATTGGACAGGGCATCGAGTTCGATTACTCGTGTGTCCACGCCTCATTCGCCCTCGCGGATGCGGACTACGAGACCATCATGCTCACCTGCCACCCCGAGACCGTCTCCACCGACTATGACACCTCGGACCGCCTCTATTTCGAGCCCCTGACGCTCGAGGACGTTCTCGAGGTAATTCATGCCGAAAGCGCCTCGGGAACCCTCGTCGGTGTGGTCGTTCAGCTCGGCGGTCAAACCGCTCTGGGTCTGGCGCACGGTCTGGAAAAGGCCGGCGTCACCATTCTGGGCACCACGCCAGATGCGATTGACATCGCCGAAGAACGCGGCCGCTTTGCCGAAATCCTTGACCGCTACGAGCTGGTAGCACCCCGCAACGGCACGGCAACCGATGTCGAATCCGCCATCACCATTGCCGAGGAAATTGGGTACCCCGTTCTCGTACGTCCGTCGTATGTTCTTGGTGGCCGCGGCATGGAGATCGTCTATGACACCGCCTCGATCCGTGACTACTTCGTCCGCATGGAGGGCCAGGCCATCATCGGAGCTGACGCGCCTCTGTTGGTCGACCGTTTCTTGGACGACGCGGTAGAAATTGATATCGACGCGCTGTTCGACGGTGAAACGCTGTACATCGGCGGAATCATGGAACACATCGAAGAGGCGGGCGTCCACTCGGGCGATTCGGCCTGCACCCTGCCCCCGGTCACCCTGGGTCGCACGGTCATCGATCGCGTTGCCACCGCAACCCGTGCAATCGCCGAAGGCATCGGTGTTCGCGGACTGCTTAACGTCCAGTTCGCGGTTTCTGCCGGCGTTCTCTACGTCCTCGAGGCCAATCCTCGTGCCAGCCGCACCGTGCCCTTCGTGTCGAAGGCCATGGGAACCCAGTTGGCCAAGGCGGCGTCACTTGTGATGGTGGGTCGCACGATTGCCGACCTCATCGCCGATGGACACCTGCCCGAGCACGATGGAACGCACGTGCCGTTGAACGCTCCCGTCGCCGTGAAGGAAGCGGTGCTGCCGTTCAAGCGTTTCCGTAACACCGAAGGCCGAGTCGTTGACTCGGTTCTGGGACCCGAGATGCGCTCGACGGGTGAGGTCATGGGAATCGACCGCACATTCCCCGTGGCATTCGGCAAGAGCCAGGACGCAGCCTATGGCGGACTCCCTCGCAGTGGCACCGTTTTCGTTTCGGTGGCCGACCGTGACAAGCGTTCGGTTGTCTTCCCCATTCAGCGCCTGCACCAGCTCGGATTCACGCTGTTGGCGACCGAGGGTACCGCCGAGGTGCTCTCGCGCTACGGCATGCCCGTCACCATCGTGCAGAAGTTCTCGAACGCTGCCCGTAACGAGGAATCGATCGTCGATCTGATTCGTCGCGGCGATGTAGACATCATCATCAACACGCCGTCGGGCCACTCCGCCCGCGCTGATGGAGCCGAGATTCGTCGTGAGGCCGTTGCCGCGGACAAGCCGTTGATCACGACCATCGCCCAGGTTGCCGCCGTGGTTGCGTCACTCGAGGACACCGGTGCGCCGTTGACCGTGACCAGCCTGCAGGAGTTCGCCCTGGAGCGCGCCTCGTGGTAACAGGTCTGGCGTCTCGATTCGTCGAAATTCGCGACACGGTCGGGGCTTTGTGCGTGGGGATTGACCCTCACGAGCAGATCCTCGCGGAATGGGGTTTGCCCCAGACCGCCGCGGGCGTGCGCGACTTCGGCTTGTTGTCCATCGAGGCGTGCGCCGGTGAAGTGGGAATCGTCAAGCCTCAGGTCGCCTTCTTTGAACGTTTCGGATCCGCGGGTTTCGCGGCGCTCGAAGACGTCATCCTCGCCGCACACGACGCGGGGATTGCCGTCATTGCTGACGCGAAACGCGGCGATGTGGGGTCGACCGTCGATGCGTATAGTGAGGCATGGCTGGGTGCCGGATCACTGGCATCCGAGGCCGTCACAGCAAACCCGTATCAGGGTCTTGGGTCGCTCGATCCGATGATCACGCGGGCGGAACAGTCGGGCTCCGTTGTGTTTGTTCTCGCGGCGACCTCGAATCCCGAGGGCGTTGCACAGCAGCAAGCAACTCTGGGCAACACAACCGTTGCCAACTCGATTGCTCGACAGGCGGCCGAACGGAATCACGGTACGGCTCCGGGAACTGTGGGACTGGTGATCGGCGCAACAGTGTCCTTGGCCGATTTCGACATCGACCCCGCGAGCCTCGCGGGAACTCTGATTCTCGCTCCGGGTTTTGGCTTTCAGGGTGCCGTCCTCAGCGACATCGCGTCGATTTATGGCGATCTCGCTCCGTGGGTTATTCCCTCGGTGTCGCGTTCGGTTCTTGCCGGTAATCCCGTCACGATGCGCGACCGTGTTCGCATCGCACGCGATGAGGCGGCACTGTCGTGATCGACCCCGCGGCCGCTGGGCGCATTGCCGTCGAGCGACGACGGGCTCGGGCCGAGGTCAAGCAGGCCATTACCTCGGGAACTCGTGACCCGCTCGAGGTCGCGCGCACCGCATGGGACGACGCCGATTCCATCGAAGCAAGCCTTCGAATGCCCGAATTTATTCAGTCGTTTCGCGGCATCGGTCCCGACCGGTGCGACGCAATTCTTACGGGGCTGGGTGTTTCCCCGCGTAAGCGGCTGGGCGGGCTGGGCGTTCGTCAGATAGAGGTCGTGGGGGACTGGCTGCGCTCGCGAACCGCCGCCACCGGTCCCGACATCCCCACGGGACGTCTGATTGTCGTTGCCGGGCCCACCGCAGTGGGCAAGGGGACCGTCCTGTCGCGGATTCGGGAACAGTATCCCGACGTGCACTTCAGCGTGTCTGCGACCACTCGTCAGCCCCGTCAGGGCGAACTCGATGGCGTTCATTATTACTTCGTCACCAATGCCGAATTCGACCAGTTGATCGAACGCGGCGAGATGCTGGAATGGGCGCTTGTGCACGGTGTTAATCGTTATGGCACACCTCGCCAGCCGATTCTCGATGCCATCGGCCGTGGTCAGAGCGTGATTCTCGAAATCGATATCCAAGGCGCGCGCCTCGTGAAACGGGCCATGCCCGAGGCCGTTCTCGTGTTCCTTGCTCCGCCCACCTGGGACGAGCTCGTACGCCGGCTTCAGGGTCGCGGCACCGAGGATGAAGCCGAACAGCAGCGCCGACTGCAGACCGCCGAGGCCGAGTTCGCGGCTCAACACGAGTTTGACGTTGTCATAGTCAACGATGTTGTCGACGATGCGGCCCAAGCTGTCGTAGAATTGATGACCGAACACCAATCGAAAAGACGAGGTTAGCCTGTGAGCACAACAAGGGAATTATCGAGCCCCCCATCGACGAACTTCTGGACCGCGTTGACTCGAAGTACCAGCTCGTCATCGTTGCGGCAAAGCGTGCCCGTCAGATCAACGAGTACTACACCGAGCGTTCCGAGGGGACCATTCACACCGCCGGTCCTCTGGTGGAGTCCACCATCGACGAGAAGCCGCTGACCATCGCACTGCGCGAGGTCAACGAAGGCCTCGTAGAGTTCGCTCCCGAACAGTAGTCATGACGGCTCGTCACCCACGTGTCGTCGTGGGGTTGACTGGTGGCATCGCCGCCTACAAAGTTGTTTCTGTCATTCGTGAACTCGTTACCCGTGGGTGGGATGTTCATATTGTTCCCAGCGAATCGGCGCTGAATTTCATTGGCCGCGCGACGCTCGAGGCCATCAGTCGCAACCCTGTCTATGACACCATCTTTGATGGTGTAGCCGAGGTTCGTCACGTGGCTCTGGGGCAATCGGCCGACGTCATTCTTGTCGCCCCAGCCACGGCCAATAGCCTGTCCGCTCTGGCGACGGGCCGTGCGGATACGCTGCTCTTGACCACGGTCTTGGCATCCCGGGCCCCCGTGATTGTGGCTCCGGCCATGCACACCGAGATGTGGGAAAACCCCGCGACGGTGGCCAACGTCGCCACGCTGCGCGATCGGGGTATTCGATTTGTCGGGCCCGCCGCGGGCCGACTGACCGGTGCGGATGTTGGTGTCGGTCGCCTCGTCGAACCCCTCGAAATCGTCGATGCCGTCGAGTCGGCGGCAATTTCTGCTGACCTGGCGGGTCTTCGGTTCGTCGTGACGATAGGGGGGACGCGGGAACCGCTAGATCCCGTTCGTTTTATTGGGAACAGATCGACGGGGATTCAAGGTTTTGCTCTGGCCAGAGCCGCAACCCAACGCGGTGCTGACGTCACCATGATCGTGGGAACTGTCGAAACCGAAATCCCGACGGGGATCCCCATGGTTCGAGTAGAGACCGCACTCGAGATGCAGGACGCTGTTCGCGACACTGGGCGTGATGCCGATGTCATCATCATGTCCGCAGCGGTTGCTGATTATCGTGCCGTCACCGTTTCCGCCGAAAAGTTGAAGAAATCCGGTGGAGTTCCCACTATTACCCTGCAGGAAAACCCGGACATTTTGGCGGATTTGACTGCGCATCGTGAGGGTCGATTCATCGTGGGCTTCGCCGCGGAAACCGATGCCGAACGTTTTCACGAATACGCCAGCGCCAAGGCGGTGCGCAAGCAAGCGGACCTGCTGGTGGCGAACTCGGTGGGGGTCAACTCGGTTTTTGGTACCACAGAAACTCGCGTAAGTTTGTACAACAGAGATGGTGTGATGCTCCAGGAATCTGCCGGCAGTAAGACGTCGGTGGCTCACGCTATTCTCGACCACATCAGCCGATGGAAAGCGACACAGCAATGACAAACCTGCAGTATTTCACCAGTGAATCCGTGACGAGCGGCCACCCCGACAAGGTCTGTGACCAAATCTCGGACGCCATCCTCGATGAAATGCTTCGGGAGGACAAGTCCGCACGCGTCGCCGTTGAGACCCTCGCATCGGCCGGGCTCATCCACGTTGCCGGTGAGGTAACGACCGAAACCTATGTCGACATCGCCGAGGTTGTGCGCGGTGTCATCCGTAACATCGGATACGACTCGGCCGATGCCGGGTTCGACGCCGATGCCTGCGGCATCATGCTCTCGATTGGCTCACAGGCTCCCGAAATTGGTGGCACCGTCTCGATTTCGAAGGAAACTCGCGAGGGTTCGACTGATCCCCTCGATGCGCAGGGCGCGGGGGACCAGGGCCTGATGTTCGGCTACGCCTGTTCGGAAACTCCTCAGTTGATTCCCGTGTCGATTTGGCTTGCACACCGTCTCGCCGAGCGTCTCGAATCTGTTCGTAAGGACGGCACCATCGCCTACCTGCGTCCCGATGGCAAGACCCAGGTCACCGTGGCCTATGACGGAGACACTCCCGTCGCTGTCGACACCGTGGTCATCTCGACCCAGCACGCGGAATTCGTTGACGGCACAGTCCTGTCTCAGCAGCGAATTGCCGACGATGTCACCGAGCACGTCATCCGTCCCGTGCTTGCGCTGACTCAGCTGGATACGTCCTCCGTCACGCTCATCATCAACCCCAGTGGTTCGTTCATTCATGGCGGACCCGGTTCCGATGCGGGACTCACGGGCCGCAAAATCATTGTGGACACCTACGGCGGAGCAGCGCGTCACGGCGGCGGTGCTTTCTCGGGCAAGGACCCCTCTAAGGTGGACCGCAGTGCCGCCTACGCCATGCGTTGGGTGGCAAAGAACGCCGTCGCGGCCGGACTTGCCTCGCGCCTCGAAGTTCAGGTCGCCTACGCGATTGGCCAGGCACGACCTGTCGGTGTGTATGTCGAAACCTTTGGAACGCACACGGTTGACCCCGATGTCATCCGCGCCGCACTGGTCGAGGTTTTCGATTTGCGGCCACTCGCCATCATCAACGACCTTGACCTGCTGAACCGTACCTACCTGCAGACCTCGACATATGGCCACTTCGGCCGCGATGACGCCAACTTCACCTGGGAAAACACCGATCGCGTCGACGCACTGAAGGCCGCTGTCGCCCGTTTGACCGGGGAATAGCGCTCATGGCATCCGTAGCCCGGGTGCTGGTCGATTCGCCGATACCCCGGCTCGACCGGCTTTTGGACTACGCCATCCCGCCACGGCTCGCGGGTCAACTTGTTGTCGGCGCACGAATCAAGGTTCCACTCGGGCGCGGCACCCGCATTGTCGACGCGTTTGTCGTCGAACTCGCGGAATCTACCGAGGCGGGGACGCCATTGGCCGACGTCGAGGATGTGTGTGGCACCACCCCGGTCCTGACACCCAACCTGTGGCGGTTGGTGCGTGCCGTCGCCGACCGTAACGGGGGCAGCGCCACCGATGTACTGCGGTCCGTTATTCCCAAACGAGCGGTGCGCGTCGACAAGCAGGCCTCGATTTCGCCGCACCACCTGACGACGGGACCGTCGGGAAATCGACGCGTTCTTGCGCTGGATTCCGGTGTGGATGGTTTCGGAGACTCTCTCACACGTCGAGGTTTCACCCTGATTGCCGGTCGAATTCGTCGTGTTCTTGACTCGGGCAAGTCCGCAATTATTGTGGTGCCCGACTGGCGCGACCTCGATTTGATGATGAGGGCGTTGGCCTCGATCGGGCCGACGGTTCGGTGGGATTCCACGGGAACGCCGTCCGAAAGATACTCCCGCTACCTTGACGTTCTGTCGGGCTCCGCCAGCATCGTGGTGGGCACTCGCAGCGCCATATTTGCGCCAGTGCAGGACCTCGGGATTATTGTTGTGGTGGACGATTCCGACCCGCTACACACCGAACAGATTGCTCCGTATGTGAATGTTCGGGATGTCGCGGTACTCCGAAACGAATTCGAGGGCGGCGAATTGCTGTTTGCGGGTTATGCTCCGTCCGTCGAAACCGCGCGATATCGCGACCTCGGATTTGCCGAAAACGACCCGCATATTCCCGCTCGGCCTGCAATCGTTTTGGCCAATGACTCAGCGGATTCGGCATCGGTGAACTCGCGTATTCCCTCGACCGTATGGCGGAAAATCAAGGACACCGTCGCGACCCGCCCGGTCCTTGTCCTCGTCTCGCGCCCCGGCTACACGCCGCAAATTTTGTGCGCTCAGTGCCGTGCCACATTCCGTTGCACCCGCTGCTCGTCAATTCTCGAAGCCAAACGGTCCGGTGCTCCAACCTGTCGTGTGTGCGGACACACACATCTGTCGTTCACCTGTTCGTCCTGTCACGGCCGCGCGTGGATCCCGTCTGGAAACGGTTCGGAACGCACCGCGCTGGAACTCGGCAAGGCTTTTCCCGGCGTCGCCGTTATCGTTGCCGATGCGCAGCACCGTCACCTCGAGGTGGCCGCAAAACCCTCGTTGGTCGTGGCGACGCGCGGCGCCGAACCAATCGTCGAGGGTGGGTATGGCGCCGTCGTAATTCTCGATGCCGATCGGGAGCTTCACAACCCCTCGTTGCGCACCACCGAGAGCTGCGTTCGCTGGTGGAGTTCTGCCGCGTCCCTGGTGGCCGATGACGGCGTGGTGTTGCTGTCCCATGTCACGGGCGGATTTGGCACCCTGTTTGCAACCGGCATGTGGGAACGCATCATCGAGGACGAGCTGCGTGAACGTCGCGCCTTGGGTTTCCCGCCTGCCAATCGCACACTGACCGTCACCGGATCCATCGCCGAGATCACGACGCTGCGCGAGCTGATCGCACCCCTGACTCGCGTAATTCTGGGGCCGACTCGGACCTCCGACGGTCATCGCATTATTGTGCTGTGCGACATGAAAAATCACCGCGAGGTGGTCACACAGATCCGCGCCTACATTGTGGCGGCGTCCAAGACGACAATTCGCCTGCGGTGCGATGACATGTCGGCGTTCGATTCCTTTGACGAATCCTGAAACAATAGACCGATGACGTTTACTGCTGTGTTTGCGGGAAGCCCCCAGGTCGCTGTGCCCTACCTCGAGTCGCTGATTGCCTCGGGAATAACGGTGACCGCGGTCCTGACCCGAAGCGATGCCCCGGTGGGGCGCAAGCGTATCCTGACGCCCACTCCGGTCGCACAGTGTGCAGAACGGCACGGCATTCCCGTCATCAAGGCAAATTCGCTGAGGGACGTCGAGCTTCCCGACTCCGATATCGGTCTGGTTGTTGCCTACGGCGCGTTGATTCCCCAGCGTGTCCTCGACGGACCACGCCTGGGGTGGTTGAATGTGCATTTTTCCCACCTTCCCGAGTGGCGCGGAGCCGCACCGGTGCAGCGCGCAATCATCGCGGGCGCCACATCCATCGGCGTCAGTATTTTCCGGCTGGTTGCCGCGCTCGACGCCGGCCCCGTGGTGTGGGCTGCTGACTTTCCGATCGACGACACCGTCACCGCATCCGAGGCCCTGGATTTTGTTGCGCAGGCAACCGCATCCGACCTGGTCACCACCGCACAGTCGGTGGTGGACGGCACGGCGACGTTCGTGCAACAGACGGGCGACGCCTCGTATGCGCACAAGCTTGACCGTGCGGATGGCCGCATCGACTGGTCGCACTCATCGGATACGGTTCATGCGCTGATTCGGGGCGTGTCCGATGAACCAGGTGCCTACACGATGTGGGGCGACGCTCCGTTGGGTGTGGTTCGCACCACACGGGGGCCCAGTCTCGTCGGAGAACCGGGTGTGGTCATCGTTGAAGGTGGCCGTGTGCTCGTGCACTGCGGTACCGGAACACTGGAATTGACGCGGGTAAAACCCGCAGGAAAGAGCGTCATGGCGGCAACCGATTGGGCTCGCGGTGTTCGCGACGAGGTGAAATTCGTATGACCACTGCACGACGTGTCGCCGTCGCCGTTTCCGAACAAATTCGTGCGGACGAGGCCTATTCGAATCTGGCGCTGCCGCCGGCGATCCGCAAAGCTCGACTCGATGCCCGCGATGCGGCCCTCGCCACGGACCTGGTCTACGGATCCCACCGAGTCCAGGGACAACTCGACGTCATCATCTGGTATTCGACAAACAAGAGCATCAGCCAAATCGATGGTCGAGTACTGGACATCCTGCGATTGGCGATTTACGAACTTCTGATTCGTCATGCGCCGTCCCATGTCGTCAACGAGTGGGTGGAAATTGCCAAAAAGGTGACACCCCGCGCGTCAGGTTTTATCAATGCGAACCTGAGGTCCGTCTCGCGTCGCACCCTCGCGGAATGGTTGGACACCGTAACACCAGAACTCGAACCCGACGATGCGGAAATGGCGCGCACGGCTCATCCCACGTGGATTCTCGATGCATATCGTCAGCTGCGGGGCGACTCCATCGATGCCGTGATTGACGCAAACAACGAACCACCTGTGCCCACCCTGATCGCCCTGCCCGGCTTAGCTCAGCGCCCCTCGGACGCCTATCCCACGCTGTACTCGCCCTACGGATTCCGAAATCCCTTGGGTTCGCCGTCTCATTACACGGCGTCCTCGCACGGCACGATTCGGGTGCAGGACGAGGGTTCTCAGATCGCCGCTTTGCTGTTGACCGGTGCGCAGGACATCGCACCCGGCGAACAGTGGCTCGATCTGTGTGCGGGTCCCGGTGGCAAGACCGCGATTCTCGGGGCGGTTGCCGTGCAGTCCGGCGCCCGAGTGATGGCTAACGAAATCACCCCACACCGCGCCGATCTGGTGGTCGACGCCGTCAGCGCGACCTCCGATGTGGTCATGGTGGTTTCCGAGGACGGGCGCCGACTCGTCGCTCACCACCCGAACGAATTCACCCGCGTCCTGGCCGACGTTCCGTGCACGGGCTTGGGGGCTTTGCGGCGCCGTGCCGAATCCCGATGGCGTAAATCTCCACGGCTGTTGGCAGAACTGGTCCCTCTGCAGCGAGACCTGCTCAACTCGGCTCTGGACATGACCGCACCCGGTGGGCTCGTCGCCTATGTGACGTGTTCACCCCACATCGCCGAAACTACCGAGGTTGTCGAGTGGGTTAAGGGCCAGCGTTCGGACATCGAATTGGTGGACACCCCCGAAGTCGCCCGACGTATTTTCCCCAATCTGAACGATGCCGAGCGGGGGACCGCGGTGCAGTTGTGGCCCGATCTGCACGAAACCGATGCCATGTTCATTCAGCTGATTCGCCGGACGCAGTAATCTGACATCGTGAGCATCCGCATCAATCCCAGCATTCTCAGTGCTGATTTCGTCAACATGGAACACGATCTCGGGCTCATTTCGAATGCCGATTTCGCCCACGTGGACGTCATGGACAACCACTTTGTACCCAATCTGACGTTCGGACCGCAGATGGTGTCCCGAATTCAAGCGGTGTCGCCCGTTCCCCTCGATGTTCACCTCATGATTGCTGACCCCGAACGGTGGGCGCCGGGTTATGCGGAACTGGGTGCGGCATCAGTAACGTTCCATGTCGAGGCCGCGACGGATCCCGCTGGACTAGCCGTCACCCTGCGCGAAATTGGCGCTCGTGCCGGCCTGGCACTAAAGCCCGACACCCCGTTCTCCGCCGTCGCCGAGATTGCCCATCTCTTTGACCAAATCCTCGTGATGACGGTTGAGCCTGGGTTTGGTGGACAGAAATTCCGTCCCGAACAAATGCACAAATTGGCCGAAGTTGCCGAATTCCGTCGTCGTCATGGGGTGAACTTTTGGCTGCAGGTCGATGGCGGTATCGACACCGACACCATTCAGATTGCCGCCGAGAACGGCGCTGACACCTTTGTCGCAGGAAGTGCCGTTTTCGGCACCGACAACCCCGCATTCGCGGTGGAAAATCTGCGTAAGATTGCACAGTCACACCAACATCACCACTCAGAGGAGTAACCATGGACAAGCCGATTATTGAACCCCCCATGATGGACGAACCCACCACTCTGGTTATCGAGGACATCGTCGTCGGTGATGGCGCCGAGGCTGTTTCCGGGGGTGTTGTCGAGGTTCACTACGTCGGTGTTGACTTCGAGACCGGTGAAGAATTTGACTCGTCGTGGAACCGCGGTCAGTCCATCGAGTTCCCCCTGACCAGCCTGATCCAGGGCTGGAAGGACGGCATTCCCGGCATGAAGGTCGGCGGACGCCGTACCCTGATTTGCCCGCCCGCATTCGCCTATGGTCCCGTCGGCGGCGGACACCGCCTCTCGGGCCGTACCCTCATCTTTGTCATCGACCTTCTGGGTGCCCGCTAGCCCCTAGAATTAAGGTGTGAAGTCTTTCGAAGAACTGTTTGCCGAGCTCTCGCTCACGGCACAAACTCGTCCCGAAGGTTCGGGCACAGTTGCGGAACTCGACAAGGGCATTCATTTCATCGGCAAGAAAATTGTCGAAGAGGCTGCTGAAGTGTGGATGGCTGCCGAGTATCAGTCCGACGCCGAAACGGCCGAAGAAATCTCGCAACTTTTGTACCATCTGCAGGTTCTGCTGATTGCCAAGGGAATGACCCTTGACGACGTGTATCGAACCCTCTGACGAAAGGCACCCATGCTCCGCGTAGCCATCCCCAACAAGGGAACGCTGTCCGACACTGCACAGCAGATGCTCACCGAGGCCGGCTACACCGGTCGTCGCGATCCTCGGGCGCTGCATGTCATCGACAAGCGCAACGAGATTGAGTTTTTCTATCTGCGCCCCCGTGACATCGCAACCTATGTGGGCAGTGGCGCACTGGATGTCGGTATCACGGGCCGTGATCTGCTGTTGGATGCCGAAAGCGACGCGATCGAACGGGACGAGCTGGGTTTTGGCTCGTCGACATTCCGTTTCGCCGCAAAGCCCGGCGCGTTTTCGGACCTCGCGGACCTCAACGGTCAGCGTGTGGCGACCAGCTACCCGAAGCTCGTCGGTGACTTCCTGATTCGTCATGGCGTCACTGCCAAACTGATTCGACTCGATGGCGCCGTGGAATCTGCTGTGCGTTTGGGCGTCGCGGATGCCGTAGCGGACGTCGTGTCGACGGGCTCGACGCTGCGGTCGCAGGGACTCGAGGTGTTTGGGCCGGTCATCCTCGAGTCGACGGCCGTCCTGATTTCGTCTCAGTCCGAGCAGCCGGGAATCGATACTCTGCGTCGCCGTTTGGCCGGAGTCAAGGTCGCCCGTGAATTCGTTCTCATGGACTACGACCTCCCCGTCGCGCTTCTCGAGTCCGCATCCAGCATCACACCGGGCCTTGAATCTCCGACGGTGTCGCCTCTGCGGGATCCCGAATGGGTTGCCGTTCGGGCGATGGTTCCCCGTGGCGATATGAACCACATCATGGACGATTTGTACGCTCTGGGTGCACGGGCAATCCTCGTGAGCCCCATTCACGCCGCGCGCATCTGATGTCGGTTGCCGTTCGCGTCATTCCGTGCCTGGATGTTGCCGATGGCAGGGTGGTCAAGGGCGTCAACTTCCTGAACCTTCGTGATTCGGGTGATCCCGTTGAGCTGGCAACGAAATATTACGAGCAAGGCGCCGATGAACTGACGTTCCTTGACGTCACGGCCACCGTTGAAAACCGCTCCACCATGTACGAATTGGTCGAGCGAACTGCGGAAACGCTCTTCATTCCGCTGACCGTGGGTGGCGGCGTGCGCTCCACCGAGGACGTTGCCAAATTGCTCGCTCACGGTGCGGACAAAATCGGCGTGAATTCCGCGGCCATCGCTCGTCCGGACCTGATTGATGACATCTCGGCGCGGTTCGGTGCTCAGGTCATCGTGCTGTCGTTGGATGTTGCCCGAAACGATTCGACACCCAGCGGTTTTGCAGTGACCACCCACGGCGGTCGTGTCATGACCGAACTCGACGCACTGGAATGGGCCCGCATCGCCATTGATCGCGGTGCTGGTGAATTGCTCGTCAACTCGATTGACGCCGATGGCACCACCGCGGGGTTCGACCTCGAACTCATCGCGGCCATGCGCGAGGTTTCGAGCGTTCCCGTGATCGCGTCGGGTGGAGCCGGTGAACTCGATCACTTCGTCCCCGCCGTCACGGCCGGCGCCGACGCCGTACTGGCAGCGAGCGTATTCCACACGGGGAAATTTACGATTTCACAGGTCAAGGACGCACTGCGCGATGGGGGAGTAACGATCCGATGAATATGTCCGACATTGATCAGTTGACGTTTGACGACAACGGCTTGATCCCCGCCATCATTCAGCAATTCGACACCGGTGAGGTGCTCATGCTGGGGTACATGAACGCCGAGTCGCTGCGCCTCACCCTCACCGGCGGACTCGTGACCTTCTGGAGTCGGTCGCGTCAAGAACTCTGGCGCAAGGGCGACACCTCGGGACACGTTCAACATGTCAAGGCCGTGCATCACGATTGCGACTCGGACACACTTTTGGTCACCGTGGATCAGGTCGGTGCCGCGTGCCACACGGGCGAACGCACCTGTTTTGTGGGTCGCGAGGTGACGCCGTGAGTACGACACGTGAACAATTTGATGCACTCGTGGCGGACTCTCGTGTCCTTACGGTGCTGCGCAGCGTTTTTGTCGATTCCGTCAGCCCGGCGGCCCTGTATGACTCGTTGACCGGTGGTCGCCCCGGAACTTTCTTGCTGGAATCCGCCGAGCAGGGTGGCATCTGGTCGCGGTATTCGTTTATCGGCCTGTCCGCATACGGGTGTGTGACCGAGTCCGAGGGGTCAACGCGCTGGATCGACTACGGCCTTTCCTCCGACGACGCTTTTGGCGGTCCGATGCCGGCCGCGCCGCTCGACGCGGTTGACACTCTGTACGCCCGGTGGAAGACGGCTGACCAGACAGAACTCCCGCCACTGACCAGTGGCCTCGTCGGCTTCATTGGCTGGGACGCTGTCCGCCAACTCGAAGACCTGCCCGATGCGCCGCCCGCCGAGAGCGGTGTGCCTGGCCAGTCCATGCTGTTTGTTCGCGATCTGCTGATTCTCGATCACCGGAATTCACTGGTTCACGTGTGTACCGCTGTGCTCAACACCGCCGACCCCGACGAGCTGTGGGCCGCCGCCCAAGAACGTCTGTCGGCCATCGTGGCGAGCCTCGACACCACGGTATCCGTTGCGCCGCTGTCGGTCCCCGAGTCGGTGACCGTCGACGCCGTGCACCGAACCACACCCCAGGACTTCCACGATTCCGTCGCCGCAGCCCGTAAGCATATTGTCAACGGGGATGTGTTCCAAGTCGTGATTTCCCAACGATTTGATACCCCCGTTACCGCGCGACCGCTCGATGTCTATCGCATGTTGCGGGCCGTCAATCCCTCCCCGTACATGTACCTTCTTTCGCTGGAAACCACGGCGGGCGTTGACTTCCAGGTTGTGGGTTCGTCACCCGAGGCATTGATCAAGGTCGAATCGGGCCGCGCGTACTCGCACCCCATTGCCGGCAGCCGTCCCCGTGGTGCAACCCCCGAGGACGATGTCGAACTTGCCCAGGACCTGTTGTCCGATGACAAGGAACGCGCCGAGCATCTGATGCTCGTCGATCTGGCCCGCAACGACCTGTCGCGGGTGTGCGAGCCCGGCACTGTGGAAGTAACCGAGTTCATGACGGTGGAACGTTTTTCGCACATCATGCACCTTGTCTCCAGCGTGGAGGGGGACGTTGCCGACGGTGTCACGCCCGTTGATGTTTTCCGTGCCACGTTCCCCGCGGGAACCCTGTCGGGAGCACCCAAGCCGCGCGCCTTGGAAATTATCGACGACCTGGAACCCGCATCGCGTGGGGTGTATGGGGGAGTCGTGGGATATATCGGTTTTGGCGGCGACTCGGACCTGGCAATCGCGATTCGTACCGCAGTGCTGATGGACGGCGTTGCCACGGTACAAGCCGGGGCGGGGCTCGTGCTCGATTCCATCCCCGAGAACGAATTCGCCGAGACCGTCAACAAGGCCGCGGCGCCGCTTCGGGCTGTCATCGCCGCCAACGGGCTGCAAACGCCACTAAACTGAAACCATCGAAAGGACAGTTCACATGAACCTTCAGCACGATCCTGGACACGGCGAATCGCCGGCCGCGTGGACCACTGTCACCATCGCTCTCGTCGCAATTTCCGCCGGAGCACTCTTCTTCTGGCTGAACATGCCGGAACTGGTGTGGGCATCGGCTGCGGTCACCCTTCTGAGCCCCGTTGTCGGCCTGATCATGGCCAAGGCGGGTTACGGCGTCAAGGGACCTAAGTACAAGGCAAAGCACTAAGTGCTGTCCGCCCTCACCGCCGGAGCTCTCGCCGATGCGGAGTCACGTCGGGAGGATATGTCGTATGTGCAGATAGAGCGTAAGGCTCTTGCCGCACCCGCACCGCTCGATGCCGCCGCGGCCCTGCGCCGTTCGTCCACGATGCGCGTCATCGCAGAGATCAAGCGTTCCAGCCCCTCGAAGGGCGAGCTCGCCACGATTACGGACCCCGCCTCCCTCGCCGCTGATTACGCTCGAGGCGGCGCCTCGGCAATCAGTGTGCTGACCGAGGGCAGAAAATTCGGTGGGTCGTTGGCCGATCTCGCCACGGTCCGTGAGGCAGTGTCCATCCCGATTTTGCGCAAGGATTTCATTTCACTCGAGTACCAAATTCTCGAGGCTCGCGCCTATGGTGCCGACTTGGCCTTGTTGATCGTCGCGGCATTGGACCAGAACCTTCTGGCCCGACTGCACGAGTTTGTTCTCGAACTGGGAATGACCCCCTTGGTCGAGACCCATACGGCGGACGAGGTTCTGCGCGCGAACGACATTGGTGCCCAGTTGATTGGTGTCAATGCCCGTAATTTGTCGACCTTTGAGCTCGACACGTCGTTGTTCGGACAGGTTCGTCACCTCATTCCGAACGGCGTGACTGCCGTTGCCGAATCTGCGGTGTTCACCGTGGATGACGTTCAGCATTACCGCGACGCCGGCGCCGATGCCGTACTCGTGGGTGAAGTATTGGTCAAGGATGGAAACCCGGTCGAACGGGTTGCTCAATTTGTGGGGGTCTCGTGAGTCTTCAATCGGAAACTGGTCCGTACTTCGGTGAATTTGGCGGACGATTTGTCCCGGAATCGCTGATTGCGGCGCTCGACGAACTCGAACAGGCATATACCGATGCTCTCCAGGACCCGTCGTTTGCGGCCGAGCTCGCGGAACTCCACCGGTCGTACACCGGACGTCCCTCGATTATCACCGAAATTCCGCGGTTCGCGGCGATTGCGGGCGGAGCGCGCATCTTTGTCAAGCGCGAGGACCTGAACCACACCGGCTCACACAAGATCAACAACGTGCTGGGGCAGGCCTTGTTGGCCCAGCGCTTGGGAAAGACCCGTTTGATCGCCGAGACCGGTGCCGGCCAACACGGTGTGGCCACCGCCACAGCCGCCGCCCTGTTCGGCATGGAGTGCATTGTGTACATGGGCGAGGTCGACACCGAGCGACAGGCTCTCAACGTTGCCCGCATGAAGCTACTGGGGGCCACGGTTGTTCCCGTGACCAACGGCTCGCGTACTCTGAAGGACGCCATCAACGAGGCCATGCGAGACTGGGTGGCGACCGTCGACACCAGCCACTACCTGCTGGGAACCGTCGCGGGACCTCATCCTTTCCCCGTCATGGTTCGCGATTTCCACGCGGTGATTGGTACCGAGGCCCGCGCGCAGATGCTCGATCTTGTGGGCCGTCTTCCCGACGCTCTTGCCGCTTGTGTCGGCGGTGGCTCGAACGCCATCGGCCTTTTCCATTCGTTCCTCGATGATTCCGAGGTCGCGATGTTCGGATTCGAGGCGGCCGGCGACGGCATTGACACGCCCAAACATGCCGCGACTCTGGAACGCGGTCGTCCCGGTGTACTGCACGGTGCCCGCACCTACGTCCTGCAGGATGAGGACGGCCAGACGATCGAATCGCACTCCATTTCGGCGGGACTCGATTATCCCGGTGTCGGTCCCGAGCACGCGTGGCTCAACGATTCAGGACGTGCGACGTACCTCGGTGTCACCGATGATGAGGCCATGTCCGCACTCCGCGATCTGTCGCGTACCGAGGGCATCATTCCCGCTATCGAGTCCGCACACGCTCTGGCCGGTGCGTTGAGACTGGCCCGCGATATGAACCCGGATCAGATCATCCTCGTGAACCTGTCGGGACGAGGCGACAAAGACATGGAAACCGCAGCACGGTACTTCGGTCTTATCGAGGGAGGCGAACGATGACGTCACGCGTAGAGGCCGCGATTGATGCGGCGAAGGCCGAGGGTCGTGCCGCACTGGTCGCCTATCTTCCGGCCGGTTATCCCACCGTCGCCGACAGTGTCGAGGCGATTCGCGCGCTGATCGACAACGGTGCCGATGTCATCGAATTGGGAATTCCCTATTCCGATCCCGTGATGGACGGTCCGGTGATTCAGCGGGCAACGTTGACGGCACTGACCAACGGTTTCCGTGTCTCCCAGGTGTTCGACATCATCCGAGAGGTGTCGGCTCACTCCAGCGTCCCGATTGTCGTGATGACGTACTGGAACCCCGTGGTTCAGTACGGTGTCGAACGCTTTGCAGCAGACCTGCGTGATGCGGGAGGTGCCGGAATGATTACGCCGGACCTGATTCCCGATGAGGCCGCGGAGTGGATTGCTGCCGCTGACACATACGACCTTGACCGCATTTTCCTCGCAGCGCCTTCGTCGACCCCCGCTCGAACCGAACAGGCTGTCCGTGCTAGTCGCGGGTTCGTCTATGCGGTGTCCACCATGGGCATCACGGGACAGCGCGGGGACGTCGATGCCGCTGCTCGGTCGGTTGTCGCAAAACTGCGTGACGCAGGCGCCCGATACGTCTGTGTGGGAATCGGAATCTCGACCCCCGAACAGGTCGCCGATGTCGCCACGTATGCGGACGGCGCAATCGTCGGCTCCCACCTTGTGTCCGCCGTCGAAAACGGCGGGGTTCCCGCCGTCGCTGAGGCTGCTCGCAATCTCGTTCGCGGCACACACCGCTCTTAGTATTTAGTCAAACACTGGAAAGGCCCGCAATGATTCTCGCCAGCATCCCCTCACCCTCGTACGACTTCCAGGTTCTGAAAATCGACGACTGGTTCCGTTCCCTGGGAGCTTCGTGGTTCACGCTGGATATTTCCGTTCACGCCTATGCGCTGTGCATCCTTGCCGGCATTCTCGCCGCCTTGTGGATCGCCAACCGTCGTCTGGTAGCCCGAGGCGTTGAGTCCGGACTCGTCATCGATGTTGCGCTGTTCACTGTTCCGCTGGGAATCATCGGTGGTCGCATTTATCACGTTCTGACCCACAGCGGCGATTACTTTGGCGAGGGCAAGGACATCGTGCATGTCTTCTATTTGTGGGAGGGGGGCATGGCCATCTTCGGCGCCATTATCGGCGGTTTGATTGGCGCCATCATTGGTTGCCGCATCGTCGGTCTTCGCCTCACGGCATATCTCGACGCTCTGGCACCGGGAATGTTGGTTGCGCAGGCCATGGGCCGACTGGGCAACTACTTTAACCACGAGCTATTCGGCTGGCCCACCGATCTGCCGTGGGGCCTCGAAATCGAGAGCACCAACTCCGCTTTCCCCGCCGGATTGCCCGAGGGAACTCTGTTCCACCCCACTTTCCTTTATGAAATGATCTGGAACTTCCTCGGCGCCGCGGTTGTCATCTGGCTCGGCCGTCGGTTTGTTCTGCAGTGGGGTCGCCAGTTCGCCCTGTACCTCGTGTGGTACGGCCTCGGCCGCATCGTCTGGGAATCGATTCGCCTCGACCCCAGCGACATAATTCTGGGTCTGCGCACAAACGTGTGGGCCGCGATCGCTGCGGTTGCTGTGGGTCTCGCCGTTTTCATCATTCAGGGAATCCGTCACACCGGTCGAGAATCCGGTGCCTATGTCGCGGGTCGCGGGAATTCGGCCAGCAACGCGCTAGAATCTGAAGACACCTACACGGTCGACGAACTTGTCACAGGAGCCAAGTCGTAAACCACAAGGCCCGTCACAAGCGGATCCACCACACTCGACTCACCACAGTCGTTGCCTTGCACACCTCGGGCCAAAGTCGTCCCCTCTAGAGGAAGGACGATGCCTCATGGCTCTGTCACCTTTTGGTCGTTTTAGTTCGTATCCCGAAGCCAAGGGTTTGTACAACCCCGCTGACGAAAAGGACTCGTGTGGTTTCGCCATGGTCGCGACCACACGGGGATACGCCGGTCACGACATTATCGATACCGCCCTGTCGAGTCTTCGTAACCTCGAACACCGCGGTGCCGTCGGTTCCGATGCAGGCACTGGTGATGGCGCGGGAATCCTCATTCAGATTCCTGACCGCTTTTTCCGCGATGTTCTTCCGTTTGACCTTCCCGTAGCCGGTTCGTATGCTGCCGGCCTTGCGTTCCTGCCGTTGGACGACGCCGAACGGTCCGCGGAAAAGTCGGCTATCGAGGCCATTGCCGTCGCCGAGGGCTTGACCTCATTGGGATGGCGTGTTGTCCCCACCGACCCGACTCACCTGGGAACCCTGGCCCGCGAGGTCATGCCGGCCTTCGAACAGTTCTTTGTCGTCGATTCCCAGGGCCGCGCCTCGGGTATTGAACTGGACCGACTGACCTTCCGCCTGCGCAAGCGCGCCGAACGTGAACTGGGAACGTATTTCCCCTCGCTGTCGTCGCGCACGATTGTGTACAAGGGCATGGTGACGACGCTGCAGCTCGAGCCCTTCTATCCGGACCTGTCCGACGACAGACTCGAATCGACTCTCGCTCTGGTCCACTCGCGTTTCTCGACCAACACGTTCCCGTCGTGGCCGTTGGCGCACCCCTTCCGTTACGTTGCACACAACGGCGAGATCAACACCGTTCGCGCCAACCGGAACTGGATGCGTGCTCGCCAATCGCAGCTCGAATCACCGTTGCTGGGTGACCTGACACCGCTGTTCCCGATTGTCGCCGACGCGGGGTCGGACTCCGCCTCGTTCGACGAGGTGGTGGAGCTGCTCGAACTCTCGGGTCGCACTTTGCCTCACGCCGTCATGATGATGATCCCTGAGGCGTGGGAAAACGACGCTGCAATGGATCCCGCTCGTCGAGACTTTTATCGCTACCACTCGATGCTCATGGAGCCCTGGGACGGTCCCGCCGCACTGGCGTTCAGTGACGGATCGATTGCGGGCGCAACGCTGGACCGCAATGGTCTGCGTCCCGGACGTTTCCTGGTTACCGATGACGGTCTCGTCGTTCTCGCCTCGGAAATCGGCGTGTACGACGTTGCCCCCGAACGTGTTGTCCGCAAGGGCCGACTGCAGCCGGGTCGCATGTTTATCGTGGACACCGTCAGCGGTCGCATCATCGAAGACGACGAAATCAAGTCGCAGATCGCCTCGCTCGAGCCCTGGGGACAGTGGGTCGATGACAACGAGATTCACCTGGAAGAACTGCCCGAACGCGAGCACATCATTCACACCGAGGCGTCGATTGCACGCCGTCAGCGGACTTTTGGGTACACCCACGAAGAAGTCCGCATGATCATTGCCCCCATGGCGCAGACGGGCGCTGAACCTCTCGGCGCAATGGGGTCGGACACCCCGATCGCGGTGCTGTCCGAACGACCCCGCCTGCTGTTCGATTACTTTGCACAGCAGTTCGCACAGGTTACCAACCCGCCCCTGGACTCGATTCGTGAAGAAATCGTGACCTCGATGGAAGTGGGTCTGGGGCCGGAGCGCAACTTGCTCACCGCGACTCCCGAACACGCACGACAGGTCGTCATTGACTTCCCGGTCATCGATAACGATGAACTGGCCAAGATCCGTCACCTGTCCGCTGACGGTCGCGCCAGCACCCAGACCATCCGTGGCCTCTACCGCGTGGACGATGGAGTTGACGCGCTGGAAAAGCGATTGACCGCCATGTGCAACGAGGTCGATGTAGCTCTGTCGATGGGCGTGCACTTCATCGTCCTCAGTGACCGCGATTCGAACAATGACCTCGCGCCGATTCCCTCGTTGCTCATGACCTCGGCCGTGCATCACCACTTGATTCGTGCCGGGCGTCGCATGCAGACGGCCCTCATCGTTGAGGCCGGGGACGTTCGCGAGGTTCACCACGTCGCGACTCTGATCGGTTTTGGTGCCAGCGCTGTAAACCCCTACCTCGCGATGGAAACCGCCGAGAACCTCGTTCGCCGCGGTCGCCTCGAGGGTGTCACGCCCGAAAAGGCCGTCAAGAACATCATCAAGGCGCTCGGCAAGGGTGTTCTCAAGACGATGTCCAAGATGGGAATCTCCACTGTGGCGTCCTACGCCGGTGCGCAAGCCTTTGAGGCTGTCGGTTTGTCCCGCGACTTCGTGGACACGTATTTCTCGGGAACTACGAGCCTCCTCGGAGGAATCACGATCGAAAAGATCGCCGAAGAAAACCGCCTCCGCCACACGGTCGCCTACGGTGACGAACAGGCCGCAAACCCCCACGAGGTATTGACCACGGGTGGCGAATACCAGTGGCGCCGCGAGGGACCGCCTCACCTCTTTAACCCCGAGACCGTGTTCAAGCTGCAGCACGCTACGCGCACCAAGCGCTACGACATCTTCCGTGACTACACCCGTGCCGTCGATGAACAGGCCGAGCGCCTCATGACTCTTCGCGGCCTGTTTGGTTTCAGCTCGAGCCGTGCCGCAATTTCGATCGACGAGGTTGAACCGATCGAATCCATCATCGCTCGTTTCTCGACCGGTGCGATGAGCCTCGGTGCGATCTCGCCCGAGATGCACGAGACTCTCGCTGTTGCGATGAACCGCATCGGCGGCCGATCCAACACCGGCGAGGGTGGCGAAAGCGTCGAACGCCTTCTGGACCCCGAACGTCGCAGCGCCATCAAGCAGGTCGCATCGGGTCGTTTCGGTGTCACGAGCATGTACCTGACACACGCCGACGACATCCAGATCAAGATGGCCCAGGGCGCAAAGCCCGGTGAGGGCGGCCAGCTGCCCTCGAAGAAGGTCTATCCCTGGATTGCACGGACCCGAATGGGAACCCCGGGCGTTGGACTGATCTCACCGCCTCCTCACCACGACATCTATTCGATCGAGGACCTGAAGCAACTCATCTTTGACCTCAAGCGGTCAAACCCCGCCGCACGTATTCACGTCAAGTTGGTATCAGAATCGGGTGTCGGTACGGTTGCGGCCGGTGTCGCGAAGTCCAAGGCCGATGTGATCTTGATCTCGGGCCACGACGGTGGTACTGGGGCAAGCCCGCTCTCGTCGCTCAAGCACGCGGGAACTCCGTGGGAACTCGGCCTTGCCGAAGCCCAGCAGACTCTCATGTTGAACGACATGCGCGGCCGTATCGTCCTGCAGGTCGACGGCCAGATGAAGACGGGTCGCGACGTTGTCATCGCAGCGCTGCTGGGAGCCGAGGAATACGGTTTTGCTACGGCACCGATGGTCGTCTCGGGCTGCATTCTCATGCGCGTGTGTCACCTCGACACCTGTCCCGTCGGTGTTGCAACCCAGAACCCCTTGCTGCGCGAGCGTTACACCGGCAAACCCGAATTCGTCGAGACCTTCTTTGAGTTCATCGCTGAAGAGGTTCGCGAAATTCTCGCGTCCCTGGGCTTCCGCACGCTGGAAGAGGCAATCGGTCAGCGCCAGATTCTTGACGTCGACCGTGCCGTCAACCACTGGAAGACCGAAGGGCTCGACCTCAGCGCGATCCTCGAGGGCAACGATTTCCCCGCCGATGCGCCTCGATTTAATGTCTCCGAGCAGGACCACGAACTCGACGAGCACAGCGACCACCGCGTATTTGCGGTTCTGGGTGATGCGCTCGTCACGGGCCAGCCCATGACAATTGACTTGCCAATCCGAAACACGGATCGCGCGATTGGCACATGGCTGGGCCACGAACTAACCAAGCTGCACGGCGAGGCCGGCCTGCCCGACGGAACCATCCGCCTGGAACTGTCGGGTGCCGCGGGACAGTCCCTGGGGGCATTTGTACCTCGCGGAATTGCAATCCGACTCTCGGGCGACGCCAACGACTACGTGGGCAAGGGCCTGTCGGGCGGACGTGTGGTTGTTCGTCCCGCTCAGGGCGTGTCCTATGAGACACATCGCAACATCATCGCGGGCAACGTCGTCGGTTACGGTGCCACCAGCGGTGAGCTTTTCCTCGCCGGAATGGTGGGGGAGCGCGCCCTGGTGCTTAACTCGGGTGCCCGTGCGGTGATCGAGGGCGCCGGAGACCACGCGCTGGAGTACATGACCGGCGGAATCGCTGTCATCCTCGGCGCAACGGGCCGCAACGTCGGTGCCGGCATGAGCGGTGGAACGGCCTACATTCTGGACCTGGATCGCAACATGGTGAACCAGTCGGCATTGGCTTCGGGCGTACTGTTGCTGGAGGCACTGAACGATGCCGATCGCGCGCTGCTCACAGAACTCTTGACCATTCACGTCGACGAAACGGGTTCGCGCTTTGTCCAGTCGTTGTTGGACAACTCGGCCGATACCTTCGCGCGCATCACCAAGCTGTTGCCTCGTGATTTCGCGGCGGTAACGGCGATTCGCGAACGTGCCGAAATCGAGGGAATCGACCCCGACGGCGACATTGTGTGGCAGCAGATCATGGAGGTAACCGGTGGCTAATCCCGAAGGTTTCATGCGCACTACCCAGCGCGAAGTACCCGCACGCCGATCGGTCGCGCTGCGCCTCAAGGACTGGAAAGAGGTCTATGAGGAGCGCGAGTCCGGTCAGGTCGAGCGCCAGGCCGGTCGCTGCATGGATTGTGGCGTTCCGTTCTGCCACCAGGGTTGCCCGCTGGGTAACCTCATTCCCGAGTGG
>CAZRHP010000003.1:28973-36353 GCA_964599975.1 uncultured Gulosibacter sp. | reverse complement strand
AGGCCGCTATCGAGCGTCTCCACACCACGAACAATTTCCCCGAGTTCACCGGGCGTTTGTGTCCCGCTCCGTGCGAATCGGCCTGTGTGTTGGGAATCAACCAACCCGCCGTCACGATCAAGCAGTCGGAGCTGGCAATCATCGATCAGGCATGGGAACGCGGCTACATCACGGCCCACACACCCGATCGTTTGACCGGTAAAACTGTCGCCGTGGTGGGAAGTGGGCCAGCGGGCCTGGCCGCCGCCCAGCAGCTGACCCGTATCGGTCACACTGTCGCGGTTTTTGAACGTGACGAAACCGCCGGCGGACTTCTGCGTTACGGCATTCCTGATTTCAAGATGGAAAAACGTCACATCGACCGTCGACTGGCCCAGATGCAGGAAGAGGGAACGCGTTTCCGTACCGGAGTAACCGTGGGCGTTGACATTACGTGGGACGATTTGCGCAGCCGTTACGACGCCGTCATCGTGGCGACGGGTGCACCCCAGGGCCGCGACCTCAGCATCCCCGGTCGCGAACTGTCGGGCATTCACTTTGCAATGGACTACCTGGTGCGGTCGAACCGTGCCGTTGCCGGCAGCGCTCCCACTGACCACATCGACGCAGCGGGCAAGCACGTCATCATTCTGGGTGGAGGTGACACGGGTGCCGACTGCATCGGGACGGCACTGCGTCACGGTGCGGCCAGCGTCACCACTTTGGCCATCGGCAAGCAGCCGCCCCATGAGCGTCCGGCCAACCAGCCGTGGCCCATGGACCCGACCCTGTTCGAGGTTCAGAGCGCGCACGAAGAGGGCGGCGAACGCGTGTATTTGGCGTCCACTGTCGAATTTGTGGGCGATGAATCCGGCCGGGTGACGGGACTGAAGGTTGCCGAGACCGAATACTACGAGGGCGGACGTCGGCCAATCCCGGGATCGGAAAAGGACATCCCCGCGGATCTCGTGTTCCTCGCGCTGGGTTTCACCGGTGTCGAACAGGACACCGTTGTGCCGCAGTTGGGCCTCGATATCACCACTCGTGGCGTAATCGGCCGCAGCAAGCACTTCGAGACCAATGTTCCCGGTGTTTTTGTTGCCGGTGATGCAGGTCGCGGCGCCTCGCTCATCGTGTGGGCCATCGCCGAGGGTCGTGCCGCCGCGGCGCGCGCCGACCAATACCTGTCGGGTCGCACTGAACTTCCCGCACCCGTACTCGCCACGGATACCCCGATACACTTCTAACGAGCTTCACCACCACCACAAAGGACAGAATGAGACGCGCAAAAATCGTTGCCACGCTGGGACCGGCAACCAATTCGTACGACAACATCAAGGCAATCATCGAGGCTGGCGTTAACGTCGCTCGCATGAACCTCAGCCACGGCAGCCACGAGGTTCACGAGGCCGTTTATGCCAACGTGCGTCAGGCCGCTTCGGACCTGGGCAAGCCCGTTGCCGTGCTTGTCGACCTTCAGGGTCCCAAAATTCGCCTGGGCAAGTTTGCCGCGGGTCCTCACGAGCTGGCAGTGGGGGACATCTTCACCATCACCACCGAGGACATCGAGGGCACCAAGGACATCTGTGGCACCACGTTTAAGGGTCTGCCTCAGGATGTTGCTCCCGGCGACACCCTGCTGATCGACGATGGCAAGGTCAACGTCCGCGTTCTCGACACCGATGGTGTTCGAGTTCGCACCGAGGTCGTTGTACCCGGCCCCGTCTCGAACAACAAGGGCATCAACCTTCCCGGTGTTGCCGTCAACGTTCCCGCGCTGAGCGACAAGGACGAGGATGACCTGCGTTGGGGCATCCGTATCGGCGCCGACTACATCGCTCTGTCTTTCGTGCGCAATGCTGCCGACATCGTTCGCGTTCACGAAATCATGGATGAAGAGGGCAAGCGCCTTCCCGTGATCGCCAAAATTGAAAAGCCTCAGGCGGTCGATTCCCTTGAGGAAATCATCGAGGCATTCGACGGCATCATGGTTGCGCGTGGTGACCTGGGCGTCGAACTTCCCCTCGAGCAGGTACCGCTGGTACAGAAGCGCGCCGTCGAGGCCGCGCGACGCATGGCCAAGCCCGTCATTGTTGCGACCCAGATGCTCGAGTCGATGATCAGCTCGCCGGTGCCCACTCGCGCCGAAACGAGCGACGTGGCGAACGCCATCCTCGATGGTGCCGACGCGGTCATGTTGTCGGGTGAAACCAGCGTGGGTGAATTCCCCGTGATCACTGTGTCGACCATGGCTCGCATCGTCGAAAACACGGAAGAACACGGAATGGAGCGCATTCCCGCACTGGGAACCAAGCCCCGCACTCAGGGCGGCGCCCTGACGCTCGCCGCTGCCGAGGTTGCCGACTTCATCGACGCCAAGTTTGTTTGTGTCTTTACCGAGTCCGGTGACTCGCCCCGTCGCATGTCGCGCCTGCGCATCCGCATCCCGATGGTCGCTTTTGCCACCAACGAGGCAATTCGTCGTCGCATGGCCCTGACCTGGGGCATCCAGTCCTTCCTCGTCGACCAGGTGTCGCACACCGACGCCATGTTCGTTCAGGTGGACGAGGAACTCCTCGCCGCGGGACTCGTAGAGAAGGGTGACAAGGTTGTTGTCATCTCGGGCGCACCCGTCGGTGTTGTCGGATCGACCAACGACATCCGTATCCACGTTATTGGCGATGGTTTGAAGACCGTCGGCAAGTAGCAGACATCAGAAAAGGCCCCCAGGAATCCTGGGGGCCTTTCGTCGTGCCGGATGTGGGACTTGAACCCACACGTCCTTCCGGACAAAGCATTTTGAGTGCTCCGCGTCTGCCATTCCGCCAATCCGGCAACTCTGACTACTTTACCGTAAGGTATCGGTATGACCGAATCATCCGAAAAGCGTGCCCGTCGTGTTGTCGTCGCAGAAGACGAAACCCTGATTCGGATGGACATTGTCGAGGTCTTGCGTGAAGCAGGATTTGATGTGGTGGGAGAAGCCGGTGACGGCGAGGCCGCTGTGGCTCTGGTCACCGAATTGGTGCCCGACTTCGTCGTTATGGACGTAAAAATGCCCAAAATGGATGGTCTAACCGCCGCCGAGAAAATCGGCAAGGATCGGATCGCTCCCGTCGTCATGCTGACCGCGTTTTCTCAGCCTGAGTTGGTCGAACGCGCTGCCGATGCAGGTGCCGTGGCCTATGTTGTGAAGCCCTTCACCCCTGAACGCTTGTTGCCCGCTATCGAGGTGGCCCTAAGCCGCCACCAGCAAATCATGGCTCTGGAAAGTGAAATTGCCGACCTGGCTGAACGTCTCGAGACTCGTAAGGTCCTCGATCGCGCCAAGGGACTGCTCCAGGACAAGATGAAATTGACGGAACCCGAAGCATTCCGCTGGATTCAGAAGGCCTCTATGGACCGCCGCCTGACCATGCACGAGGTCGCTGTCGCAGTGATCGAGCAGCTCGCTCCGAACAGCTAGCGCAGGTCGCGCAACAAGTTAGTAATGCGAACGGTCGACAACCGGATACCCGCATCGTCGGTGATCACGATTTCGTGAGTGCACAGGGTCGACCCCAGAGTGAGTGCGGTGCAGGTTCCCGTTACAAATCCGCTGCTCACGCTCTTGCTGTGGCTCGCGTTGATCTCGATTCCCACCGCGAATCGCCCCGGCCCGGCATGAACCGCGGCCGACATTGAACCCAGGGACTCACCCAGGACGACGTGGGCACCACCGTGCAGGATTCCGATGACCTGGGTGTTTCCCTCGACGGGCATACGCGCAACGGACCGTTCCGCGGACAGCTCGAGGAACTCGATTCCCATTTTCTGGGCCAGTGCGCCACCGTGACCAAACCGTTCGCGAAGCGCGGGGTCCAGGTTGTCGAATACGCCCATGGTGTGATTCCTCTCGACTGCTCTCGGTAGGCTGAACAGGTGACCGATGACGCCAAGCCTACCCTTCTGCTTATTGACGGGCATTCCCTCGCATTCCGAGCTTTTTACGCGCTTCCCGTCGAGAGTTTTCGCGCCAAGGACGGTCAGCACACAAACGCCATCCACGGCTTCATCTCGATGTTCCTCAACCTGCTTGCGGCGGAGAAGCCCACCCACGTGGTCGTTGCTTTTGACATTTCTCGGTACTCGTTCCGAACCCGTGAATATCCCGACTACAAGGGCACCCGCGGTGAGACCCCGCCGGAATTTATTGGGCAGGTCCCTCTGTTGCAGGACGCTTTGGCCGCGATGAACGTCACTACCCTGCAGAAAGAGGACTTTGAGGCGGACGATATCCTCGCCACGCTGTCTGCTCGGGGAACAGCCGAGGGCTTCCGTGTCCTCGTGGTGTCGGGGGACAGGGACACCATTCAGCTGGTCAACGACGAGTGCACCTTGTTGTACCCCAGTGCCCGGGGTGTCGCCGAACTGAAGCGCTACACACCCGCCACTGTCATGGAACGCTACGGAATTCGTCCCGACCAGTACCCGATGATTGCAGCCCTGGTTGGAGAAACAAGCGACAACCTGCCTGGAGTCGACAAGGTCGGCGAGAAGACCGCGGTGAAGTGGATTCAACAGTTTGGTTCGCTCGATGCCCTGCTGGAAAATCGTGACAGCATCACGGGTGTTGTGGGTCAGAACCTGCGTGACCAGGTCGATCGGGTCATCCGAAATCGTAAACTCAATCACCTGCTTCGTGACGTGGACCTGCCCGTCACGTTGGCCGATACGGCAGTCCAACCTGTTGATGCTGCTCGGGTGACCGAAGTGTTTGACCGACTGCAGTTCCGCAGCCTGAAATCACGGGTGTTGGGTGGGTCCAACACCGCAAACTCTGGTGGTTCGGTCGTTGAATCGAACGAGACACAGGCCGCCCCGGTTCGCGTCGAAAAGACAGCGCCCGAACCTCGCCACATGGCCGATGAAGAACTCGCAGCATGGTTGAGTGCCAATGCGCATCACCGAATTGCCGTTCACCTCGACGGCACGCCCGACGAATTCGTCATTGGTCTCGCCACCGAGGACACGGCCGTGCGTACCATCCGTAAATCCAATTCGCTCGACCACGATGCCCTGGTCACTTGGTTGGCCAGCGACGCACCCAAGGTCGTCTTTGATGCCCGGTCGTTGTCGCGATTCGTGGCGCCGACAGGCCTTCACATCGCGGGAATCGTTCGCGATGTCCGTGTCGCGGCCTGGATAGACAACACCATCGCCAAGTCGCTGACCCTGCCAGACTTGGCCCGCGAACTGACCGGTCTCGACGTCCCCACACCAGATCCCGATCAGCTTGTTCCTGACACTAATCCGAACGATGCCGCTGTCACGGCGTGGATCCTGACTCAGATGGACGAGGTCCTCTCGGACCGACTTGATGTCGGACAACGTGGCGTGGAATCCGAGATCGAAGTCCCGTTGATTCCCATCCTCGTAAGCATGGAAGACGCCGGAGTGGACATCGATGTCCCGGTGTTGGACGAGCTCTACACCGAACTGACGGGCGATGCGCGCGAGGCCGAACGCTCGGCGTTCGAGATCATCGGCAAGGAAATGAACCTGTCGTCACCCAAGCAGCTGCAGGAAGTGCTGTTCTCGCAGCTGGGCATGCCGACGACTCGCGCCACAAAGACCGGCTTCTCGACCGATGCTGCCGCGCTGGCCGATCTGCAAGAAAATCACCCGCACCCTTTCCTCGATCACCTGATGAAGCATCGCGAGGTCACGAAACTCGCGCAGATCGTCGAGGTGTTGCGTAAGAGCGTCAAGACTGACGGTCGCATTCACACACATTTCGATCAGACCGGAACCAGCACGGGTCGTCTGTCCTCGCTGGAACCGAACTTGCAAAACATTCCCATTCGCAGCGAGGTGGGGGCGCGGATTCGCGAGGCATTTCGTGCGGATTCCCGTCACGAGGGTCTGGTTACGGCTGACTATTCGCAGATCGAGATGCGCATCATGGCGCACCTGTCTCAGGACGAGGGCCTCATCGAGGCGTTCCGTTCGGGGGAGGACCTGCATCGATTCGTTGGCTCGCAGGTATTTGGCGTCGCGCCCAGCGACGTGACACCCGAGATGCGGTCGAAGGTCAAGGCGATGAGCTACGGCCTCGCCTATGGCCTATCGGCTTTTGGGCTGGCCAAGCAGTTGCGCATTGACAATAAGGAAGCCAAGGCTCTGATGGGGGATTATTTTGCCCGATTTGGCGCCGTTCGTGATTACCTTCGGTCGGGTGTTGAACAGGCTCACAAGGACCTCTTCACGACCACCATCTACGGCCGCAAGCGTCCCTTTGGTGACCTGGCCAGCAGCAACCGCATCTTGCGCGATAACGCCGAACGTGCCGCACTGAATGCACCCATCCAGGGCACCGCGGCGGACATCATGAAAATCGCCATGATCCGCACGGCCGAAGCCCTTCGAGTCTCGGGACTGCAGTCGCGCTTGTTGTTGCAGGTGCACGATGAATTGATCCTCGAGGCGGCTCCCGGCGAGACCGAGCGGCTCAGCGAATTGGTGCGCAACGCCATGGAAAATGCCGTGACGCTATCCGTGCCCCTCGATGTGAACATCGGAATCGGGGCAAACTGGCGGACCGCTGGACACTGAGTGGCCAACACGCCCCTCGTGAGTTTGGATTCCCCGTATTTTCGGGGGTAAACTGAAACGTTGCCATCCGGCAACAATTCCTATCCGCATGCCCGCGTGACACCCGTTGCACGGACACCTATTTTGCCCCTACGGAGCATTTTCCACATGACGAACAACACGACCAAGCAGGTCGCAATCAATGACATCGGATCAGCCGAGGACTTCCTCGCCGCTGTTGAAAAGACGCTGAAATTCTTCAACGACGGAGACCTCATCGAAGGTACCGTTGTCAAGGTCGACCGTGACGAGGTTCTCCTCGACGTCGGCTACAAGACGGAGGGTGTTATCCCCATCCGCGAGCTTTCCATCAAGCACGATGTGAACCCCGACGAAGTTGTTGCCGTGGGCGACGCTGTCGAAGCTCTTGTCCTCCAGAAGGAAGACAAGGAAGGTCGTTTGATCCTGTCCAAGAAGCGTGCACAGTACGAGCGTGCTTGGGGAGACGTCGAAAAGATCAAGGAAGCCGATGGCGTTGTCACCGGTTCCGTTATCGAGGTCGTCAAGGGTGGCCTCATCGTGGACATCGGACTGCGCGGCTTCCTGCCCGCATCGCTCATTGAGCTCCGTCGTGTCCGTGACCTCACCCCCTACCTGGGTCAGGAAATCGAGGCCAAGATCCTCGAGCTCGACAAGAACCGCAACAACGTTGTTCTGTCGCGTCGTGCACTGCTCGAGCAGACTCAGTCCGAGAGCCGCAGCCAGATTCTCGGCAACATCCAGAAGGGCCAGATCCGCAAGGGTGTCATCTCGTCGATCGTGAACTTC
>CAZRHP010000003.1:0-28963 GCA_964599975.1 uncultured Gulosibacter sp. | reverse complement strand
GCACATTGAGCACGCAAGCGAAGTCGGCGAAATCGGCCAGGAAGTCACCGTCGAGGTTCTCGAGGTCGAGAACGACCGCGAGCGTATCTCGCTGTCGCTCAAGGCAACTCAGGAAGACCCCTGGCAGGTATTTGCCCGCGAGCACGCCATTGGCGAAATCGCACCGGGTAAGGTCACCAAGCTCGTTCAGTTCGGTGCGTTCGTTCGCGTTGCCGACGGTATCGAGGGTCTCGTGCACATCTCGGAACTGTCGACCCGTCACATCGAGCTGGCCGAACAGGCTGTCTCGGTTGGCGACGATGTCTTCGTCAAGATCATCGACATCGACCTCGAGCGTCGTCGCATCTCACTGTCGCTCAAGCAGGCTAACGAGGGCGTTGACCCCGAAGGCACCGAGTTCGATCCCGCACTGTACGGCATGCCCACCGACTACGACGAGCAGGGCCAGTACCGCTACCCCGAAGGCTTCGACCCCGCCACCGGCGAGTGGAAGGACGGCTTCGAGGAGCAGCGCACCAAGTGGGAGCACGACTACGCAGCCGCACAGGCTCGTTGGGAAGCTCACAAGATTCAGGTTGCTCGCATGAACGCCGAAGCAGAAGCAGCTCCTGCTGTGGCTGCGGAAGACGTTGCAGCATCGACCGCACCTGCAGACGAGGACCGCGCTGGCACCTTGGCCGACGACGAGCAGCTCGCTGCTCTGCGCGCCAAGCTCGCAGGCGAGTAATAACTCAACCTCTGATGGGCGGCCCGAAAGGGTCGCCCATCAGTCGTTTTTCACACTTCGACAACGCTGCAACTGTTGTTTCGTTGTTAGTCTGAAGGTGTGAAAATTTTTGCACTCACCGGAGGCATCGCGGCGGGAAAAACCACTGTTGCCGCACGACTTTCCGAGCTTGGTGCGCACATTATTTCGGCCGACGAGCTAGTACGCAGCGTGCAGGGCCCCAACAGCCCGGTCCTTGCCCGAATTATGGAACGTTTCGGTTTTGGTGTCATCACCGAAGGCGGTGAATTGGATCGCGCGGCACTCGGCAGGCTTGTATTTGATGACGAACATGCAAAATCCGACCTCGAAGCCATCGTCCATCCTGCAATTGCGGAACTCTTTGCCTCCCGCGTGCACAGCATCGGACAGACCGATTCCGACGCGGTCATTGTCTATGACATTCCATTGCTCGTTGAGACAGGCCGTGCGTCTGAATTTGATGGCGTGATTCTGGCGGATTCGCCGGCAGACCTTCGTCGGGAACGATTGATTCAGTACCGGGGCATGACACGGAACGAAGCCGATTCCCGTCTTCAGTCTCAGGCGAGTGACAGTGCCAGGCGAGCTGTCGCCGATTGGGTCATCGATACGTCCGGAACATTGCAACAGACACGTGAACGCACTGATGCTGTGTGGCAATCTGTTTTGTCGTCGATTGCCGGGGGACAGAAATAATGGAGCCCACTCGTTCGGTCAAACCGTTCCGCGTTGTCAGTGAATTTTCTCCCAGCGGTGATCAACCCGCGGCAATTGCAGAACTTGCTGCTCGGATCAATGCGGGGGAGACGGACATTGTTTTGCTCGGTGCGACGGGCACAGGTAAGTCCGCAACCACGGCATGGTTGATCGAGCAGATTCAGCGACCAGCGCTCGTGTTGGCGCACAACAAGACGTTGGCGGCGCAGCTGGCGACAGAGTTTCGTGAGCTGATGCCCGACAACGCTGTCGAATATTTCGTCTCCTATTACGACTATTACCAGCCGGAAGCCTATGTTCCGCAAACCGATACGTTTATCGAGAAAGACACCTCGATCAATGCCGAGGTGGAACGGCTACGTCACAGCACCACGAATTCGTTGCTGTCGCGCCGTGACGTCATTGTTGTGTCGACTGTCTCGTGTATTTATGGTTTGGGTTCGTCAGAGGAGTACCTCGAGGCGATGCTCCCGCTTCAGGTGGGTCAAAATATTTCGCGAAGCGAGATTGTCAAAAAGTTCGTTGGCATGCAGTACGAGCGCAATGACATCGACTTTTCGCGCGGTAAATTCCGTGTCCGTGGCGACACCCTCGAAATTATTCCCATGTACGAGGAACTTGCGATCCGTATCGAAATGTTCGGCGATCAGGTCGAGGCACTGTACCAGTTGCACCCCTTGACCGGCGAGGTCATTCAACAGCTTGAATCCGTTGCAGTTTTTCCGGCGACACACTATGCGGCGGGACGCGAGACGATGCAGCGCGCAATCGGCCATATCAAGGATGAGCTGGCAGGCCGTTTGGTGGAATTGGAATCTCAGAACAAGTTGCTCGAGGCCCAACGACTGCGGATGCGCACCACGTACGACCTCGAAATGATGGAGCAGCTGGGTTTCTGCACCGGCATCGAGAACTACTCTCGACATGTCGATGGTCGTCAGCCCGGCGAGGCGCCCAACACATTGTTGGATTATTTCCCCGATGACTTCGTCGTCATTATTGATGAGTCGCATGTCACTGTTCCCCAAATAGGTGCAATGTATGAGGGTGACGCGTCGCGCAAACGCACGCTCGTCGATTTTGGTTTCCGTCTGCCCAGCGCGATGGACAACCGCCCTTTGAAATGGCCCGAATTTCTCCACCGGGTGGGTCAGAAGGTGTATCTGTCCGCGACCCCGGGCAAATACGAGATGGGCGTAGCTGACGGCGTTGTCGAGCAGATCATCCGCCCCACAGGTTTGGTGGATCCCAAGATCGAAATCAAACCTTCAAAGGGTCAGATTGACGACCTGCTCGAGAACATTCGAATCCGTGTTGCCAAGGATGAGCGCGTACTCGTGACGACGTTGACGAAGCGCATGGCTGAAGACCTCACCGACTTCCTTCGCAATGCCGGTGTGAAGGTCGAATACTTACACAGCGATGTGGATACTTTGCGCCGTATCGAACTGTTGACGGAATTGCGTTCGGGTCGATTTGATGTGCTTGTGGGCATCAACCTTTTGCGCGAGGGCTTGGACCTTCCCGAGGTATCCCTGGTTGCAATTCTCGACGCCGATAAGGAAGGTTTCCTGCGCAGCCAGACGTCGTTGATTCAGACCATTGGCCGTGCAGCACGAAACGTTTCGGGCGAAGTTCACATGTATGCCGACAAGGTGACCGATTCCATGCGATTGGCTATTGACGAAACGGACCGCCGTCGGGCCCGCCAGGTGGAGTACAACGAGGTCAACGGCATCGACCCGCAACCTCTGCGCAAACGCATCGCGGACATCACCGAAACTCTGGCTCGCGAGGCCTATGACACCGAGGCGCTCACCGGGGGTGCCGCCGCGGACGATGACATCGAGACCGTCATCGCCAAACTCACCGAACAGATGATGTTGGCAGCACAGGAACTGAAGTTCGAGCTCGCGGCTCGTCTTCGCGACGAGGTGCACGAACTGAAGCGCACTCTCGCGCAGTCGAAGTCTTTGGGTAAACCGTAGACTCTTTCTGTGTCTATTAGTCTTGTCAGCGGCAATGCGATCAGCATCCGCGGTGCCCGAGTCCACAACCTCAAAAACGTGGATTTGGACATCCCACGTGACTCTCTGGTCGTCTTCACCGGCCTCAGTGGTTCGGGAAAATCGTCCCTGGCCTTCGATACCCTGTTTGCCGAAGGGCAGCGTCGTTACATCGAGTCGCTGTCGTCCTACGCTCGTCAGTTCCTCGGTCAAGTAGACCGTCCCGACGTTGATTTCATCGATGGGCTTTCTCCCGCGGTGTCGATTGACCAAAAATCGACAAACCGTAACCCGCGTTCGACCGTGGGTACCATCACCGAAATTTACGACTACATGCGACTGTTGTGGGCGCGCATCGGTATCCCACACTGCCCCGAGTGTGGCGAGGCGATTACCAAGCAGTCCGCTCAGCAGATTTCCGATCAACTCGCTGTACTAGATAAAGGTACCCGTTTCCAGCTATTGGCACCGATTGTGTCGGGTCGCAAGGGCGAATTCGTTGACCTCTTCAAGGACCTGTCCTCACAGGGTTACGCTCGCGCTCTGGTGGACAACGAGGTCGTGTCACTCACGGACCCGCCCGTCCTCAAAAAGACCGTCAAGCACGATATTTCGGTTGTCGTGGACCGCCTGGTTGCAGGCGGTGACGTGTCACGTCTTGTTGACTCGGTCGAAACCGCACTGCGTTTGGGCGGCGGGACGCTGGTCGTTGACTTCGTGGACACCGAGGCTCGTCGCAACTACAGCGAAAAACTTTCGTGCCCCAATCAGCACGAACTCACCCTCACCGAAATCGAACCGCGCACGTTCTCGTTCAACGCCCCGTTCGGCGCCTGTGCCGAATGCCACGGTATCGGGACGCAGTCGATGGCAGATCCTGACCTCGTTCTGGGCGATGAAACGCTGTCGATCAGCCAGGGCGTGGTGCTTCCCTGGAAGCCGGGGGGCAAGGAAAACATCTACCCCTACTTTGAACGCCTCGTGCATGGCCTGTCGTTAGACCTTGGATTCAGCCTCGATACTCCGTGGAACGAACTGGAATCGGAAATTCAGAACGCCGTCCTGTACGGCAACGACTTTGACATTGTCGTGAAATGGCGCAACCGTTTCGGACGACAGGTGTCGATGTCCCGCGGTTTCGAGGGTGTTATTCCCTATGTTGAGCGCAAGATGCTCGAAACAGATAGCGATCTCGCCAAGGAACGTTATGCGGCGTACCACCGCACGGTGTCCTGCGAGGCCTGTGGCGGCCGCCGTTTGTCGCCCGCCGTACTGGGCGTCACTATTCAGGGTCGGTCAATTTCGGAAATCTGTGACATGAGCCTCGAGGAATCGCACGAGTTCATGACCTCGCTGACGCTGTCAGATCGCGACGCCTTGGTCGCTGCGGCCGTGCTGCGCGAGATCACGGCGCGCCTTGACTTTTTGCTGCATGTCGGACTGGGGTACCTCACAATGTCCCGCGCTGCAGGAACGCTCTCAGGCGGCGAGGCGCAGCGCATTCGGCTGGCCACCCAGATCGGTGCTGGCCTCACCGGGGTTCTCTATGTTCTCGACGAGCCCTCCATCGGGCTTCACCAGCGTGACAACCGTCGCCTGATCGACACTCTCGAGCGCCTGCGCGGTCTGGGAAATACCGTTGTTGTCGTCGAACACGACGAGGACACCATTAATGCAGCGGACTGGATTGTCGACATCGGTCCCGGTGCCGGTGAACACGGTGGCGAGGTCGTTCACTCGGGTTCCGTGAAGGACCTGCTCGCCGAACCGCGGTCGCGCACTGCGGACTTCCTATCGGGACGGGCTCGAGTCAGTGACCGCGACGAACGCCGGCCCATCGATCCCGAACGCGTGCTCGTCGTGCGCGGTGCCGAGTCCAACAACCTGCGCGCTATCGATGTGACCTTCCCGCTGGGAGTCTTTGTGGCCGTCACTGGTGTGTCCGGCTCGGGAAAGTCGTCTCTCGTCAACGACATCCTGTATCGGGTTCTGGCCAACCGACTCAACCGGGCGAAGAACGTTCCGGGTCGGCACAAGGGCGTAGACGGCATCGACCAGCTCGACAAGGTCGTGCACATCGATCAGGCGCCGATTGGTCGTACACCGCGATCCAACCCCGCGACCTACACCGGTGTTTTCGACAAAATTCGTACTCTGTTCGCGGAAACTCCCGAGGCCCGCGAGCGCGGATACGGCCCCGGCCGTTTTTCGTTCAACGTCAAGGGCGGTCGCTGCGAACACTGTGCGGGCGATGGAACCATCAAGATTGAGATGAACTTCCTGCCCGATGTCTATGTCGAGTGCGAGGAATGCCACGGCCAGCGTTACAACCGTGAAACCCTGACCGCTCGGTACAAGGGCAAGTCGATCGCCGATGTCCTCAACATGCCGATCGAGGAAGCCGAACGCTTCTTCGAGCCGATCACGTCGATTCATCGTTTCATGAAGACTCTGTGCGATGTCGGGCTGGGTTACGTCCGTCTGGGGCAATCGGCAACGACATTGTCCGGCGGTGAGGCCCAACGCGTCAAATTGGCGACCGAGCTGCAGAAGCGATCCACCGGCCGCACCGTCTATGTTCTCGACGAACCGACGACGGGACTGCACTTTGACGATGTGCGCAAGCTGCTCGAGGTCCTGCACACGCTCGTCGATAAGGGCAATTCGGTCATCACGATTGAACACAACCTCGATGTCGTGCGATCCGCCGATTACCTCATCGATATGGGGCCCGAGGGCGGAAGCGGTGGTGGCCTCGTCATTGCCGAGGGCACACCTGAACAGGTCGCCGCTGTACCCACCTCGCACACCGGTCGTTTCCTCGCAGAAATGCTCTGATGACCGTGTCCACGGAATGGCACCCGAAACCTCGGCAGATTCCCACGGACCCGGGCGTCTACAGATTTTTTGACGCCGATGGACGGATTCTGTACGTGGGCAAGGCCAAAAACCTGCGCAACCGTCTCTCGACGTACTTCCATTCGTCATCGTCGATGTTGCAGCGTACACAGCGCATGGTGGCGACCGCTCGTCGCGTTGATTGGAATGTTGTCGGATCCGAGCTCGAGGCGTTGCACCTCGAATTCACATGGATCAAGGAATTCAAACCCCCGTTTAACATTCAGTTTCGCGACGACAAGGGGTATCCCTATCTGGGCCTGTCGATGGGGGAAGAATTTCCCCGCGCCTTTCTGGCTCGAACCCGGGACAACCCGTATTCGCAGTACTGGGGCCCATTCACCAAGGCCTGGGCTGTGCGCGAAACAATGGACATGCTGCTGACGGTGTACCCCGTTCGGTCGTGCGAAAAGGGTGTGTTCAATCGTGCGAAATCGCAGGGTCGCCCTTGCCTTCTCGGGGATATTGGGAAATGTGCGGCACCGTGTGTAGACAGAGTCAGTGCGGCCGAGCATCGAAAAATCGCCGAGGGCTTTGCTCAATTCATGACCCGACAGGATTCTTCCGTTGTCGAGGAGCTTGACCGGACCATGCGCGAGGCGTCGGCCGAGATGGACTTCGAACGCGCCGCGAAGCTTCGTGACCAGCGCAACGCTCTCATGTCGATTATGGAGAGGTCGGCCGTGGTACTGGCCGAGGACCTCGACATCGACGTCATGGGTTTCGCGACGAGCGAGCTGGCCGCCTCGTTGCATATTTTCCACGTGAGAGCGGGCCGTGTACGGGGAGTGCGCAGCTGGAATGTCGACACCGAACTGGAACTCGATCCCGCTGTTGTCCTCGAACACGCCATCGAGCTGGCCTACGATTCCGAGGTTCCTCCCGCGCTCATTGATGTCCCATTCCTGCCGGAATCCTCCGAGGCACTCACCGCACTGTTGTCGGAGAAGCGCCGTGGTGCGGGGCTCCGAAGCGGTGTCAAAATGTCGACACCGCACCGTGGTGACCGCGCAACGCTGCTGGAGTCCGTCAACAAAAATGCCGCACTCAATTTGGCCGAATATCAGCTCAAGCGTTCCGTCGATTTCACCGCCCGATCACAGGCGCTCGAGGACTTGCGGGATGCGCTGGGAATGTCGCAGGCTCCTCTGAGGTTCGAGTGCTTCGACGTGTCCCATCTCGGGGGGACCGACATTGTGGGGTCGCACGTCGTTTTCGAGGAGGGCCTGCCCCTCAAGGACGCCTACCGTCACTTTGCGATTGCCGATGCCACCGATGACACCGACGCCATGTACCAACTCGTGTCCCGCCGTTTGGCCAAGCTGTCGGACGAATTACCGTCGATGCGGTACCCGACAACGATGCTGCTGATTGATGGGGGACAACCCCAGGTGGCCGCAGCGGCTCGGGCGCTCCGCGATTCGGGAATTCCCGGCCTCACGGTGTGTGGCATTGCCAAACGGCTCGAGGAATTGTGGCTACCGGACAGCGACTATCCCGTGATTCTCGGTCGGTCGAGCGAGGCGCTGTTTCTCGTTCAACGGGCTCGCGACGAATCGCACCGTTTTGCGCTTCGGTATCAAACCACGAAACGCAAGCGTGTTCTCACCACGGCGTTGCACGATATTCCGGGACTGGGGGAGCGTCGCGTCCGTGAGCTCTTGGCAGCGTTCGGCAGCCCGACGGCCTTGCGCAAGGCCACCGCTGACGAAGTTTCCCGCGTCCCAGGAATTGGTCCCGCGCTAGCCGAACGGATCGTTTCCGCGCTGGCTCGTGACACTGAAAATGGGTAGTCTGACAGTGATGACTGAGACACAACACGCCCACATAACTATTGTGACCGGCATGTCCGGGGCTGGACGTTCGACCGCTGCCCATGCGCTCGAGGACCGCGGCTGGCGCGTTATCGACAACCTTCCGCCCGAGCTGCTCTCGTCCCTCGTTGATCTGGCAACGTACCCGGGCTCAACAATGAACCGACTGGCGATTGTCGTGGATGTTCGCGGTGGGGACAGCTTTGCGCGCGTTGCCGCCGAGATCGAAAAGTTAAAGTCCACGGTGCCGGTTCGACTGGTCTTTCTCGATGCGACGGATGCCGCCTTGGTACGACGATTCGAGTCCGTCCGACGGCCGCACCCTCTGCAAATGAATGGCACGATTTTGGACGGCATTGCCGCCGAACGTTCGGCACTGGCGGAACTTAGAGACCTCGCCGACGTCGTCCTCGACACCACAGACCTCAACATTCACCAGTTGACCACGCTGGTTCACAACACGTTCCGCGAGGACGAGGTGCCCGATCTGACGCTCGTCATCGAATCTTTTGGTTTCAAAAACGGCATGCCCGTGGACGCGGATTTCGTCGCCGACGCACGGTTTTTGCCCAACCCGTTCTGGTCCGAACACCTGCGTCACGAGACCGGACTCAACCCCGAGGTTCAGGCCTTCGTCTTGGGGCAGCCGGATGTCGAACAGTACCTCGCGGGAATCATGACCATGCTCACCCCAGTGTTGCGGGGATACACACGCGAAAATAAGCGTCATTCCACTATCGCGGTAGGCTGTACGGGAGGAAAACACCGCAGCGTTTCGATTGTGGAGGAACTCGCTCGCCGGCTCTCTACTGTTCCGGGAGTTGCGGTCTCCATTAAACACCGAGACCTGGGTCGTGAATAGGACAGCATGAGCCACACAGAAGAAAAGCTGGCGACATCTATCAAGGATGAAATCGCCGCAATTGACGAGACGAACCCCGCAGTTCGCCTCGCCGAATTGAGCACCGCTTTGCGCTTCGCCGGTGGCCTGCACCTGATCTCGGGAAAGATTGCCGTCGAGGCGGAATTTGACCACAAGGCCACGGCTACACGCATGCGCAACCTCGTGCACAGTCACTTTGGGTTCACCAGCGCGGCGGCCATCTCGGGCCCCACGTCCGCCAAAAAGTTTGAAACCTACATCGTCCGCGTCGCCGACAACGGCGAAACCCTCGCCCGTCACACCGGCCTGTTGGATTCCCGACGACGTCCCGTTCGTGGTCTGCCGAACAAGCTGACCACCGCACACCCTGCCGAGTTGATCGGCGTTCTGCGCGGTGCGTTCCTCGCGCGAGGCACCATGACTGACCCCGGCCGTGCACAGTTCATCGAATTCGTTGCCCCGACGAATGAGGCCGCGATGGCGCTGGTCGGAGCCTGTGGCCGTGTCGGAATCTCGGCGAAGTCCCGCGATGTTCGCGGTGGTTTCCGCGTCGTCATCCGCGAAGCCGACGCCGTTGGCCAGTTTCTGCTCGTGTGTGGCGCGCTAAACAGCCTCACGACCTGGCAGGAAGTGCGAAACCGACGTGAGGTTCGTGCCAACGCCAACCGTCTCGTCAACTTTGATGACGCCAACCTGCGCCGCAGCGCCCAGGCGGCAGTCGCCGCGTGCACCCGCGTGGAACGCGCGTTCGACATCCTCGGTGACACGATTCCTGAGCACCTTGCGTATGCAGGTCGCTTGCGTCTCGAGCACCGTGAGGCGAGCCTCGATGAATTGGGCCACTTCGCCGATCCCGTCATGACGAAGGACGCGGTTGCCGGCCGCATCCGCCGCCTTCTGGCGCTGGCGGACAAGCACGCCAAGGACAATGGTTTGCCCACCACCGATTTCGGTGTTGACCCCGAAGTTTAAGCAACAACCCAACAGAAAAGGAATCACTCATGGCTGTGTACACACTTCCTGAACTCCCGTACGACTACGCGGCACTCGAGCCCAGCATCTCGGCGCGCATTATGGAACTCCACCACTCGAAGCACCACGCCGCCTATGTGGCCGGAGCAAACGGTGCACTCGACAAGCTTGCCGAGGCGCGCGACAACGGTGATTTCGCAAACATCAACCGCCTCGAGAAGGACCTCGCGTTCCACCTCGGTGGCCACATCAACCACAGCATCTTCTGGACGAACCTCACTCCCGAGTCGCAGGAACGACCCGAAGGCGAACTTGCCGCCGCGATCGACGAGTTCTTTGGTTCGTTCGACAAATTCGTCGCCCACTTCAACGCTGCTGCCCTGGGGATCCAGGGGAGCGGTTGGGCTGTTCTGTCCTGGGATCCCGTGGGCAAGCGACTCGTTATCCAGCAGATGTTCGACCAGCAGGCCAACATGGCTCAGGCGACCATCCCCGTGCTCCAGCTCGACATGTGGGAGCACGCTTTCTACCTCGACTACCAGAACGTCAAGGGTGACTATGTTGCCGCATTCTGGAACATCGTGAACTGGGAAAATGTTGCACAACGATTCGATGTCGCTCGTGCACAGGCCTCCGGTCTTTTGCTACTCTCTTAAGTAGCAACGTGGCGGGGTTAACACTCGTCACGTCTTTTTATTTCCACCACCGCAATCTCTGCGAATAACTAAGGAATCACGTGAGCGTAAAAATCGGTATTAACGGCTTTGGCCGTATCGGACGTAACTACCTCCGCGCCGCTCTTGCACAGGGCAGCAACCTCGAAATCGTCGCTGTTAATGACCTTTCGGACACCAAGTCTTTGGCACACCTCCTCAAGTACGACTCGATCACCGGTCGTCTGGACGCCACCGTCAGCCACGACGAGAACCACGTCATCGTGAACGGCCACAAGATCAAGGTCCTGGCCGAGCGCAACCCCGCCGACCTCCCCTGGGGCGAGCTGGGTGTCGACATCGTCATCGAGTCGACCGGTCGTTTCACCAACGCCACCGACGCTGTCAAGCACATCGAAGCCGGAGCCAAGAAGGTCATCATCTCGGCACCCGCAACCGGTGAGGACGCGACCTTCGTTATCGGTGTTAACCACACCGACTACGACCCCGCCGCGCACCACATCATCTCGAATGCATCGTGCACCACGAACTGCCTCGCCCCTCTCGCCAAGGTCTTCAACGACAACTTTGGCATCGAGCAGGGTCTGATGACCACCGTTCACGCATACACCGCAGACCAGAACCTGCAGGACGGCCCCCACAGCGACCTGCGCCGTTCGCGTGCAGCTGCTGTCAACATCGTTCCCACCTCGACCGGTGCAGCAAAGGCCATCGGCCTCGTTCTGCCCGAGCTCAAGGGCAAGCTCGACGGCTACGCACTGCGCGTTCCCGTCCCCACCGGGTCGATCACCGACCTCACTGTGACCACCAAGACTCCGGTCACCGTCGAGGAAATCAAGGCTGCGTTCAAGGCCGCCGCGGAATCCGGACCCCTCAAGGGCATCCTGCTCTACACCGAGGACGAGATTGTTTCCTCGGACATCGTCACCGACCCTCACTCGTCGATCTTCGACGCTGGCCTGATCAAGGTTCTGGGCAACCAGGTCAAGATCTCGTCGTGGTACGACAACGAGTGGGGCTACTCGAACCGTCTCGTTGACCTGACGGAATACGTGGCAGAACGCCTCTAATGACACTGCGCACTCTCGACACTCTCGGAGACCTCACGGGCAAGACCGTTTTGTTGCGGTGTGACTTCAACGTCCCACTCGACAACGGCGTCATCACGGATGACGGACGTATTCGTGCGTCGCTGCCCACCATTGCACGACTGATCGAGGGGGGCGCCGCGGTAATCGCGGTGTCCCACCTTGGTCGCCCCGATGGCGCACCCGATGCGCGGTATTCACTGGCTCCCGTCGCAGCACGACTGGGTGAGCTCCTCGGCTCTCCCGTCGCTTTTGCCTCGGATACCGTTGGTGAATCCGCAGCACAACAGCGCGCATCGCTGGCCGCGGGGGAGGTGCTGGTTCTCGAGAACCTGCGTTTCGACCCCCGCGAGACGTCGAAGGTCGAATCCGAGCGTGTCGAGTTTGCGGCTCTTTTGACTTCCGGTATTGACGCCATGGTGTCCGATGGCTTCGGCGTTGTTCACCGCAAGCAGGCCAGCGTGTTCGAGTCGGCCCAGGCCGTTCCCTCCGCAGCCGGTTTGCTGGTCGCCGCCGAACTCGACGTCCTGGCTCGTCTGACGGTGACACCCGAACGCCCCTACACGGTGATTCTCGGCGGTTCCAAGGTCTCGGACAAGCTGGGCGTGATCGAGCACCTGTTGCCCCACGTTGACCGCATTCTGGTCGGCGGAGGCATGCTCTTCACCTTCCTCGCGGCCGAGGGCTATGCTATCGGCTCCTCGCTCTGCGAGAAGGATCAGATCGACACGGTACAGCGTTACATGGCCGAAGCAGCCGAACGCGGCGTGGACATTGTTATTCCCACCGATGTCGTGGTCGCGTCTAAATTTGGTGCCGATGCGGAACACGTCGTCCGCGCCGTCGACGCCATCGAGGACACTCCCTTCGGATCCTCGGGTTTGGGTCTCGACATCGGCCCCGAGACCGCCGCTCGTTTTGCTGACGTAATCGCCAGCTCAAAGACGGTGTTCTGGAACGGCCCCATGGGTGTGTTTGAAATACCCGCCTTTGCAGAGGGAACCCGTACCGTTGCTCAGGCCCTGAGCACCGTCGATGGTCTCGGAGTCGTGGGTGGTGGCGATTCCGCCGCGGCCGTTCGTATCCTCGGTTTCGACGAGTCTGCATTCGGACACATTTCCACCGGTGGTGGAGCAAGCCTCGAATTCCTCGAGGGTAAGAAACTTCCCGGACTGGAGGTCCTTGGATGGTAAAGCGCACGCCCCTGATTGCGGGCAACTGGAAGATGAACTTCGACCACCTGCGGTCGATTGCCTTTGTGCAAAAACTCGGGTGGACTCTGAAGGACGCCAAGCACAGCTCGGCCGACGTCGAGGTCGTGGTGTTCCCTCCGTTCACCGATCTGCGTTCGGTACAGACCACAATCTCGAGCGATAAGATCGACATTCGTTTCGGCGCTCAGGACCTGTCGCCCTTCGATTCGGGTGCTCACACCGGTGATATCTCGGGCGAATTCCTCGCCAAGTTGGATTGTTCGTACGTCATCATCGGACACTCCGAACGTCGAATGGATCACCACGAATCGGACGAGATCGTAGCGCAGAAGACTCTCGCGGCCCTCAAGCACGGGCTCGTTCCCGTGATTTGCGTGGGAGAAACCAGCGAAGACCTCGAGAAGTTTGGCGCCTCGGCCGTTCCCGTGGGTCAGCTTCGCCACGTTTTGGAACAGATCCCTGCTGACTCAGACATTGTCGTAGCGTACGAGCCCGTGTGGGCGATCGGTTCCGGCCAGGCCGCAACACCGCAGCAGGCCCAGGAAGTCTGTGCAGCTCTGCGTCAGACCATCGCCGAAGCACACACACCGGAACAGGCCGCCGCGACCCGCGTTCTCTACGGTGGCAGCGTCAAGGCTCAGAACATCGCACTGTTCATGCGCGAATCCGACGTTGACGGAGCGCTTGTCGGTGGTGCCAGCATGGACATCGACGAGTTCTCGGCCATCGTCCGATTCCCGTCACACGTCACAACCGTCTAAACTACTAACGACTCTGTAAGGGACGGGTATGGATATTCTTTTCATCATTCTGCAAGTGGTTCTGGCTATCACCAGCCTGCTGCTGACCATGACAATTCTGTTGCACCGCGGACGCGGCGGCGGCTTGTCGGACATGTTCGGCGGTGGCGTGGGGTCCAACCTCGGATCCAGCGGTGTTGCGGAGCGTAACCTCAACCGTCTGACCGTCGTGATTGCACTTCTGTGGATCGCGTCCATCGTCACCATCGGACTCTTCGTCCGCTTCGAATTGGACTAGGGGTACACAATGGCTGGCGGAAACGCAATTCGCGGTACCCGTGTGGGCAGTGGCCCCATGGGTGAAAAAGACCACGGTATGCATGCAGACCGTATCGAGGTTTTCTATTGGGACGCCATGGGCAACGAAACGGTTCGTTACTATGCTGCCGATGTCCCCGAGGAAGAAATTCCCGAAATCATCGACTCACCGACCACTGGTCTTCCCGCCGGTCGGGACAAGGCTAACCCTCCTCAGGTTGCAAAGACCGAGCCGTATAAGACGCACCTCGCGTACGTCAAGGAACGTCGCACCGACGAGGAAGCCGTCCAGATCCTGGACGATGCACTCGCCCGCCTGCGTGAAAAGCGCGGTTACGGTCCTCAGGGCTAAACCCTTCAGCTCTTGTCCGGCCCTATTGCTGTCGGGCTAAGAAAGCTCTGATGCCGCGGCCGCATCAGCAAAAACAACAGTTTCGTCTATCCCTGCGAGTAGCACGGCGGGAGTGGTGTCGGCCTCGTTGTTCATCAATCGGCGCACGGCATCGGCCTTGTCTTCACCAGCGCAAACAATCCATACTTTGCGCGCGGAATTCAACGCATCAAACGTCAACGACAGTCGTTCCGGCGGCGGCTTGGGCGAATTCCGAACCGCGATGACCGTTCCCGTCCCGTGATCGAATCCGGGAAACAAACTGGCAACATGACCGTCAGGACCAATCCCGCACAGTGCTACATCGGCGGAAAAACCTGCGGGAAAAACTTCGGTGAGTTCCTGTTCGAAAGCGACGGCCGCGTCGTCGACGCTGAGTCCACCATCCGAGGACGGAAATCGCACCACGAGGCTCGGGTCCAACGGAATCTGACGCAGAAGGGCGGCATCGGCCTGTTCGTCATTTCGGTCCGCGTGACCTGTGGGAACGTATCGTTCGTCACCCCACAGCACTCGTACACGGTCCCAGGGTACATTCGCGCAATCTGCGGATTCAGCGACCGCACGGAGTGACCCGATTCCCACCGTTCCACCGGTCAGCACGACGGTGCAGATGTCGGTGCGCTCGAGTACGGACATGATTTCGGCAATCAACGCCTCGGCCACGGTTGCTTCGACAGCCGGCCGATCTGCCAGCACCCGTAATTCCCGCATGTTAGATCGAGGTGTTTTCGGCCAACAACGCGGGCATGCCCTCGACCAGTACTCGACCAAACACGACGTCGGGGTCCAAACGTCGAAGTTCCTCGGCGATACAGTCACCGAGAGTGCGCAGCGGGAGCGATATGACGTGGTCGGGCTGTCCAGGCTGCAGCAAGCGAGCAAAACCGGGTTCGGTGCGCTCGAGTACCACGGACCCATCCTCACGAACGATTTCGGCGCGCATAATGCTGCCCATTTCATTCGGTTCGGACAGTTCGAGAGTGACGGGGACGGCAAGTGCGGCACGTAACCACGCCGCCAACAGAATAGGCGAGGACGAATCCTGAGCACCCGAGACCTTGGCCGACAGAATGGGGGATTGCTGTGACGAATCCAGGGCAGCGGCCAGCTGGGCGCGCCACAGGGTGATTCTCGTCCAGCCCAAATCGACATCGCCCGGAACATAGCAGCGGGTCATGATGTCGAGAAGTTCCAATGGGTTGGTCGCGGTGATGGTGTCCGCAATGCGGTGCCCCGCGACCTGACCCAGCGAGGTGCCCGCCATGTTCTCGGGGCAGGTATCGGGCCACCAGGCCACCATCGGTGCGTCGGGCAGCAGAAGGCCATTGATGAGGCCCTGTGGGTCGCCCATCATGTCTCCCGAGCCGCGCAAGATGATGACCTCAGAAGCACCGGCGTCACCACCCAGACGAATTTCGGAGTCCAAAACGTTTTCGAGGCCTCCTGCGGTGACCTCGCTCAGTACGATGATGCGCATGGGGTGCTCTCGGGACGCCTCGTTCGCCGCTGCGATGACCTGTTCTTCCTTGTCGTGAGTCGTTGTGATGACCAGCGTCAAGACGCGACCCAGCGCAACGGCTCCGCCTTCGTCGCGTGCACGCTGAAGTTCCTTGAGGATTCGGGCGATTGTGGTGTGGGGCAGAGTGATGATCATGGACGACGCCATTCCCTTCCATCGCGACGCAGCAGGTCGTGCGCCGATTCGGGACCCCACGATCCCGGTGCATATTGTTCGGGCTTGCCCGCGGTTGCCCAGAATTCCTCGATGGGGTCGAGGATCTTCCACGAGAGTTCTACTTCCTCGTGACGGGGGAAGAGGGGCGGATCGCCCAGAAGGACATCGAGGATGAGGCGTTCGTAGGCCTCGGGGCTCTCCTCGGTGAACGCGTGGCCATACCCAAAGTCCATGGTGACATCGCGAACCTGCATGCCCGCGCCGGGAATTTTTGAACCAAAGCGCATGGTCACACCCTCGTCGGGCTGTACGCGAATGACCAAGGCGTTTTCGCCGAGACTCGAGGTCTGGCTTGCCTCAAACAGGGTCTGCGGAGCACGCTTGAACACCACGGCGATCTCGGTCACACGGCGGCCCAGTCGCTTGCCTGCGCGCAAATAGAACGGCACGCCGTTCCAACGACGGTTGTTGATGTTGAGGCGCATTGCGGCGTAGGTCTCGGTGATGGATTCGGGGTTCATGCCGTCTTCGTCCAGGAAACCTTCGACGAAATGTCCGCCCTGCCAACCCGAGGCGTACTGTCCGCGAGCGGTTCCCGTAGCCAGGTCTTCGGGGAGGGTAACCGAGGCGAGAACCTTTTCCTTCTCAGCTCGCAAATCTGCGGCATCGAACGAGGCAGGTTCTTCCATGGCGGTCAACGCCAGAAGCTGCAACAGGTGGTTCTGAATCACGTCACGTGCGGCGCCAATTCCGTCGTAATAACCAGCGCGGCCACCCACTCCGATGTCCTCGGCCATGGTGATCTGTACGTGGTCTACGTAGTTGGCGTTCCAAATGGGTTCATAGAACATGTTGGCAAAACGCAGCGCCAAAATGTTCTGGACGGTTTCCTTGCCCAAATAGTGGTCGATGCGGAAAACCGAGTCGGCGGGGAACACCGATTCGACGACATTGTTCAGTTCGCGAGCCGTCTGAAGATTGTCACCGAAGGGCTTTTCGATAACGACGCGACGCCACTCATTGTCGTTGGGTGCTGCGAGTCCCGAGCGGCGCAACTGTTCTGTGACGAGCGGGAATGAACGGGGAGGAATCGACAAGTAGAAGGCATGGTTGCCCATGGTGCCGCGTTCGCGGTCGAGTTCCTTGACGGTCTCGGTGAGCCGATCAAATGCTGCATCGTCGTCAAAATCGCCCATGACAAAACGGATTCCAGCTGACAACTGACGCCAGACGTCCTCACGGTACGGGGTTCGGGCGTACTGCTTGACCGATTCGTGGACGACCTCCATGAAGTCCTCGTTGGACCATTCGCGACGAGCGAAGCCAACCAGCGCAAAACCCGGGGGTAGCAAGCCCCGGTTTGCCAAGTCATACACAGCGGGAAGCAGTTTCTTACGCGACAGGTCTCCGGTCACACCGAAAATTACGAGGCCCGATGGTCCCGCGATTCGGTTGAGGCGACGATCATCGGGATCGCGTAGGGGATTGACGTTCTCCATTCGTTACGCCGTTACGCCACAGGCCGACTGAACCGCGGCAAGGCCCGCAGCGTCACGCACGGTCAACGTCAGAACGGGACGACCGTGTGCGGCAAGTACGTTCGCGTCGCCCTGGGCCTGTGCCGAGATAAGTTCACCGAAGGTGAAGGGGCGGCCGGGGATGTCCAGATCGGTGGATTCCACTCGAACGATCTGCAGGAAGGCTCCCTGCAAAGGGCCTCCCTTGTGATACTGACCGGTTGAGTGCAGGAAGCGGGGGCCCCAACCGAACGTCACGGGACGCTCACTGGACTGTGCCAGCGTGTTGCGGATGTCTTCCAGTCCGGACTCGGCCTCACGGTCGGCATAAACGTGTACGGCAAGGTACCCGTCAGATGCCAGTTCGCCCAACAGTCCGGCGATGGCGCCGTTCAGGTTCGTGTCTGCTGGCGTGAATCCCAGTGCGGAAATTTCGACACCCAGGTCCGTTGCCAGCACGGACAATGGCTCAGGCGTTGAATCCAGCAACGAACGCGCGGCGATCTTTGCAGACTCGACGTCGGGCTGGTCAAAGGGGTTGATTCCCAAAATGCGTCCGGCCACAACCGTGGCAAATTCCCACAACAGCAGCTGTGCACCCAGTGATGCGGCAACGACAACATCGTCGCCGTGAGCGTCGCGGATTTCGTCGGTGATGTGCACAACGACCGTATCGGCCCAGTGGGCTCGCAGTTCCGGTGCGTCCTCGTCAACGACGACGGGCAGAATACCGGTCGACAATTTTCCGGTCGATTCGGCGACGAGCTGTTCAATCCAGTCACCGATACCTACGATGCTTGACTCGGCGGCATCGATGATCATTTTGTCTCGGCGGGGCGAGGTCGCGGACATTGCGGCTCCGAGAATGAGCCCGGGGTTCACTTCATCATCCGCGACGAGCAGGGGAAGAGCGTCGTCCGCTTCGTCCAGAAGGGCCTCGATGTCCACACCGGCAAGCCCCGAGGGGACCAAGCCAAATGCGGTGAGTGCGGAATAACGTCCGCCTACCTCGGGGTCCGCGTTAAACACGCGGTACCCAGTGTCGCGAGAGGCGACATCGAGGGGTGAGCCCGGATCGGTCACGATGACAATTCGCGACAGCGGGTCGATCTCGGCGGCGGCGAAGGCTGCTTCAAAGATGCGCTTCTGGCTGTCCGTCTCGGCGGTTGATCCCGACTTGGACGACACAACGACAACAGTTTCGTCGATTCGGTCCTCGACCACGCGACGGACCTGGGCAGGGTTGGTGGAATCCAGCACAACAAGTTCCACACCAGCGGTCTTTGTGATGACCTCGGGTGCCAGGGATGAACCGCCCATTCCGCAGAGGACAACTCGGTTCATGCCCCGTGCACGGAATTCGTCACGCAGTTCGAGGATCGACTCGACGAGCGCACGAGAGTTTTCGCTGGCGTGAACCCAGCCGAGGCGAATTGACGCTTCGGGTTGCGCTTCAATACCCCAGAGGCTGGAATCCCGTGCGCCGATGCGCGACGCCACACCATCCGCGACGAGGTCACGCACAACGGCTTGAGCGGCGAGTGACGCACCGCTCACGCTGATGTTCATCGAGCGCCCTCCATCGTCGCTGTGACGATGTCCAACAGTTCGTTCCAGGACACGATGAACTTGTCGACGCCTTCACGCTCGAGCAGTTCGGTCACGTCAGCAATCGAGATTCCGACGGCTTCAATCTGTGCGAGAACGGTACGAGCTTCCTCGTATGTCCCGGAAATCGTGTCCCCGGTAATTACTCCGTGGTCAAAGGTCGCATCCAGCGTCTTTTCCGGCATGGTGTTCACAGTGTCTGCCGCCGCAAGTTCCGTCACATACGTGGTGTCGGGCATCGAAGGGTCCTTGACACCGGTGGATGCCCACAGGGGACGCTGGCGGTTTGCCCCGGCTGCGAGAAGTGCGGTGGCGCGATCGGTTGAGAACTTCGATTCAAAGAGCTCGTAGGCCAGTCGTGCGTTGGCGACGGCTGCCTTGCCCTTGAGCGCAAGAGCGCTTTCCGTACCCAACGCGGTCAGTCGCTTGTCGATTTCGGTGTCAACACGTGACACGAAGAACGAGGCTACGGAGTGAATAGTCGACAGGTCGTGGCCGTTCTTCTGAGCCAATTCGAGGCCAGCCAGGTAGGCGTCAATAACCTCGGAGTGGCGCTCGATGCTGAAAATCAGGGTGACGTTGACACTGATTCCTTCGCCAATTACGGCGGTGATGGCGGCAAGGCCCTCCTTGGTCGCGGGAATCTTGATCATCACGTTCTCGCGGTCAACTGTTGCGAACAGTTCCTTCGCCTGAGAAATCGTGGTGTCCGTATCAAAAGCCAGGTGAGGTTCCACCTCGATGGATACGCGTCCATCGCGACCGTGGGTGCGGTCATAGATGGGGCGGAAAATGTCACAGGCTGCCGCCACGTCGTCCGTGGTGGCAGCGAACACGGCATCAGTCACGGAACCGCCGGAGGCTGCAACTTCACGAATTTGTTCCGCATAGGTCGAGCCAGTGGCGATCGCCGCGGCAAAGATCGTGGGGTTGGTGGTGACACCGACAACGTTGCGTTCGGCAATCAGGGTCTGAAGTGAGCCCGACTGGATGCGGTCGCGGGACAGGTCGTCAAGCCAGATCGATACGCCGATTTCGCTCAACTGCTGGGTGGGGGTGGTCACGGTGTGATCCTCTCGTTATCGGGAAATCGAAGTCTGAGCTGCCGCTGCGACAGCTTCGGGTGTGATGCCAAACTCACGGAAAAGGGTCTGGAAGTCTGCGGATGCACCGAAGTGTTCGATGGATACTGATTCACCGCGAGCGCCGACGTACTTGTTCCAGCCCAGTGCCAAACCGGCCTCGACCGATACACGGGCGGTCACAGCCTGTGGCAGCACAGACTCACGGTAGGTGTCGTCCTGTTCGTCGAACCATTCCAGGCACGGTGCCGAGACAACTCGTGCGCCAATTCCGCGTTCGGCGAGAATTTCGCGGGCTTCAACGGCTACGCCAACCTCGGATCCCGTGGCAATCAAAATGACGTCGATTTTGCCAGTGGGGGAGTCGATCAGCGTGTACGCACCTCGAGCAGTGAGAGATGCGGGAGCGAATGAGGATTCGCCTGCCTTTTCTGAACGGTCATAGACCGGCAGGTTTTGACGCGACAGGGCGATGCCTGCCGGACCTTCGCGGCGCTCCAGGATGGTCTTCCATGCGTATGCTGTTTCGTTTGCGTCCGCGGGTCGGACCATGTCGAGGCCGGGGATTGCACGCAAGGTTGCCAGCTGTTCGATGGGCTGGTGAGTGGGGCCGTCTTCGCCCAGTGCCACAGAATCGTGAGTCCACACGAAGATGGACGGGGTCTTCATCAGAGCGGCGAGACGCACAGCGGGACGCATGTAGTCGCTGAAGATCAGGAAGGTTCCGCCGAACGAACGGGTCTTGCCGTGCAGGCTGATGCCGTTGAGGATCGAACCCATCGCGTGTTCGCGGATACCGAAGTGCAACACTCGTCCGTACTGAGATCCGGTCCAGTGTTCCGTCGAGTGTTCTGCGGGCACAAATGAGCGAGCACCGTTGATTGTGGTGAGGTTGGATTCAGCAAGGTCTGCGCTTCCACCCCACAGTTCGGGCATCACTGCGGCGATGGCGTTGATGACCTTTCCGCTCGCTGCGCGTGTTGCGAGCGAAGTTCCCGCTTCGAATACGGGCAGTGCAGCCTCGAGTTCAGCCGGCAGCTCGCCCTTTTCCATACGATCCAGAAGCGCGGCCTCGGTGGGGTTCGAGCCCTTCCACGCGTCAAATGACTTCTGCCATTCAGCGCGAACGGCTGCGGCACGATCGGCCAGCGAACGAGTGTGCGCGAGGACGTCGTCGGGAACAACGAATGTTTCGGCGGTGTCCCAACCAAGAGCGGCCTTGGTTCCCGATGCTTCGTCCGAACCCAGAGCGGATCCGTGAATCTTGCCGGTGTTCTGCTTGGTGGGTGCAGGGTAACCGATGATGGTCTTGAGAACGATCAGGGTGGGCTGTGCTGTCACTGCCTTGCCCGCCTCGATGGCTGCATAGAGAGCGGGAACGTCCTCGACATAACCCGATTCGGTGCGCCATGACACCTCGCGAACGTCCCAACCATACGAGCGGTACCGCGCGGCGACGTCCTCCGTGAAGGCGATGTCTGTATCGTCCTCGATCGAAATCTGGTTCGAGTCATAGATGACGGTTAAGTTGCCCAGTTGCTGGTGTCCGGCGAGCGACGATGCCTCAGCGGTGACACCTTCCTGCATGTCGCCGTCACCACAGATGACATAGACGTGGTGGTCAAATGGGCTCTGGCCTTCGGGGGCGTCTGCGTCAAAGAGTCCACGTTCGAAACGTGCTGCGTAGGCCATGCCTACAGCGGATGCGAGGCCCTGACCCAGAGGACCTGTGGTGATTTCCACTCCGGCAGTGTGGCCAAATTCAGGGTGACCGGGGGTCTTCGAGCCCCATGTGCGGAACGACTTGAGGTCGTCGAGTTCCAGGCCGAACCCACCGAGGAACAACTGGGTGTACTGAGTCAGAGACGAATGTCCGATCGACAGCACGAAACGGTCGCGACCGATCCATGCGGTGTCCTGGGGGTCGTGTCGCATGACCTTTTGGTACAGCATGTACGCGACGGGTGCCATCGACATTGCGGTGCCGGGGTGGCCGTTTCCGACCTTTTCTACGGCGTCAACGGCCAAGAGTCGTGCAGTGTCTACTGCTTTCTTGTCCAGAGCAGTCCACTCAAACGTCATGCGAAATCCCATCGTGTATCGGTTGGCTGCGGCAAACGGGGACTCATCCCGGCCGACTTTGGCACAAGCCCGATATGCACGCATTGGGTTCTCGCCAGTATACGAGAAAGGCGGTGCAAAAGTACGGATAAAGTAAACGTGTGAACGACACATCTTTGCCCTCGAATTCGGCACGCACTCGTGAACCTCGTCGCAGTGGAATTATCCGTTCATACATTGCCCTCACCAAGCCTCGGGTGATTGAACTTTTGCTCGTCACCACCGCTCCCGTCATGTTCCTCGCCGAGCGTGGTGTTCCCAATCTGTGGTTGGTTCTGGGCACGCTCGTCGGAGGAGCGTTGAGCGCGGGCAGCGCAAATACCTTCAACATGTACATCGACCGTGACATCGATATCACGATGAACCGCACCAAGGGTCGTCCCATCGTGTCCGGCGAGGTTTCGCCACGTGCCGCACTGATATTTGCCTGGATTATCGGGGTTGTCAGCATTGTTCTGCTTGCTGTCGTCGCAAATATCCTCGCTGCACTCCTGTCGCTCGCGGCAATCCTTTTTTACGTTTTTGTGTACACGCTGCTGCTCAAGCGTCGGACCGAGCAAAACATTGTCTGGGGCGGAATTGCGGGGTGTTTCCCCGTATTGATCGGCTGGTCGGCCGTCACGGGGTCACTGACCGCTGCGCCGTGGATCCTGTTTCTCGTCGTGTTCCTGTGGACACCTGCTCACTACTGGCCGCTGTCGTTGCGATACAAGGACGACTATGCGCGCGTCGAGGTCCCGATGCTCAGTGTTCTGCGTCCTCGTGTCGCCGTCGGACTGCAGGTCATTCTGTATGCATGGGCAACCGTTGCGGCGTCGTTGTTGTTGATTCCCGTCGCACCGATGGGCCCTGTGTACAGTGCTGTGGCGCTGGTTGTCGGTGGTTGGTTCATCGTCGAAACGCACCGACTTTATTCACGCGCAATGGGTGACGGCGAGGCCTCGCCGATGCGCGTGTTCCATGCCAGCAATACTTATTTGACCGCGCTATTTGTTGCTGTTGCCCTGGACCCGCTGGTCGTGCTCGCGTAAATCGCCCGAACAGTTACCGACACAATAATCATCGACAGGAATAGGTGCACGATCACCATGTCAGCCGGTAACCCCAGCTGGACTTGCAGTACACCCACGGCGATCTGTGCCACATAGGCCACCGCGACACCGGTCCATGCCGACCGCTCGTGGGCCGTGCGTGAGCGCATGAGGAGTATGGAAACGCCTAGCAACACCACAATTGCGGCTCCACGGTGCACCGTCAAGACATCGCTAAAGAAGAATCCGTTGCGCGATGCGAGGTCATCGCCGGAGTGAGGGCCCGCGCCGGTGGTCAACACACCCGCAATAATCACGGTTACAGTTGCCGCCGCAAACATCCACAGTGGGGCCGACACGTCGCGAAGCGAAGGAAGCGCGGTACTCCACACGCGCAAAACCAAGAGCGCGGACAGCGCGACGAGGATCGCGGATACGGTGAAATGCAATCCCACGACATAGGGACCCAGATCGACCCAGACGGAAACACCACCGATCAACGCCTGCAGAATGATGCCCGCAACGAGAGCGACCGAGAGGCCAAAGAGATCACGACGAGTCGATCGCAGTCCCCAGAGTGCAACAACCATTGCCAGAGCAATGAGCAACAGAGGACCAGTCAGTGTGCGATTGACGAACTCGATGATGCCGTGGATGCCCATCTCGGGCGTCGTAACGAACGAATCTGTTGTGCACAGTGGCCATTCGGGGCATCCCAACCCCGAACCCGTGACACGAACAGCGCCACCCGTCACCACGATGATGATTTCTGACACCAGCGAGGCAACGGCCAGGCCCTTGACGACTCGAGATTGCGGGGAAACGGGCAGCTGAAGAGGCATGTCACGAACTTTCACTGGGTAGACTGTCAGTGTTGAATATCGATTATCAGTCTATGTTCAGCCCCGCGGAATTTTCGCGGTCGTCGGCACGATAAACGTGTTGCAAGACGAGAAGGGATAAATAATGGGTGACATTCTCGACCGCCCCGATCTGGATGGCTTAGGCCAGTACGAGTTCGGCTGGCACGATAAGGACTCCGCCGGCGAGACCGCGGAACGTGGCATTAACCGTGGCGTTGTCGAACGTATTTCCCGCCTCAAGGACGAACCCCAGTGGATGCTGGAGCGCCGCCTCAAGGCACTGGAAATCTTTGAGCGGAAGCCTATGCCCAACTGGGGCGCCGACCTCAGCGACATTGATTTTGACAACATCAAATACTTCGTGCGTTCGACCGAACGTCAAGCCCAGTCATGGGAAGACCTGCCCGAGGACATTCGCAAGACCTATGAGCGTCTGGGAATCCCCGAGGCGGAACGTCAGCGTCTCGTCGCGGGCGTTGCGGCGCAGTACGAGTCCGAGGTTGTGTATCACCAGATTCGCGAAGACCTTGAACAGCAGGGCGTAATCTTCCTCGACACCGACACGGCGTTGAAAGAGCACCCCGAGATTTTCAAGGAACATTTCGGCACAATCATCCCGTCGGGTGACAACAAGTTCTCGGCGTTGAACACCGCGGTGTGGTCCGGTGGTTCGTTCGTCTACGTCCCCAAGGGTGTCCACGTCGAAATCCCCTTGCAGGCCTACTTCCGAATCAACACCGAGAACATGGGTCAGTTCGAGCGAACCCTCATCATCGCCGACGAAGGCTCTTACGTTCACTACATTGAGGGCTGCACCGCACCGATTTACAAGTCGGATTCGCTGCATTCGGCCGTCGTCGAAATCATCGTGAAAAAGAACGCTCGCGTCCGTTACACGACCATTCAGAACTGGTCCACCAACGTGTACAACCTGGTGACGAAGCGTGCCGTTGCTCACGAGGGCGCCACCATGGAGTGGGTCGATGGAAATATCGGGTCCAAGGTCACCATGAAGTATCCCTCGATCTTCCTCGTTGGTGAACACGCAAAGGGTGAAACCCTGTCGGTCGCTTTCGCCGGGCCTGGCCAGCACCAAGATGCCGGTGCAAAGATGATTCACCTTGCGCCGAACACCACGTCCAGCATCATCTCGAAGTCCATCGCTCGTGGTGGCGGACGCGCCGGCTACCGTGGCGAGGTTCGAGTGGGCGAAAACGCTCATCACTCGGCGAACACGGTCCGCTGTGACGCTCTTCTCGTGGATACAATTTCGCGCAGCGACACCTATCCCGCGATCGACATCCGCGTGGACGACACTCAGCTGGGCCACGAGGCCACTGTTTCTCGTGTCAGCGAAGAACAACTGTTCTATTTGCAGTCCCGCGGTCTTCCCGAGGACGAGGCCATGGCCATGATCGTGCGCGGTTTCATCGAACCCATTGCCCGAGAATTGCCCATGGAGTACGCCCTGGAATTGAACAAGCTCATCGAAATGAACATGGAAGGATCGGTCGGTTAATGGCTCACGACTCAACCTTCGCCGCTGCCCAGAAATGGTCGGCCGCTCCTGTCCAAACACGCAACGAACGCTTTGCGTCCACGGATCCCGAACAGTTTCCCGAGGTCTCCGCGGCCCTGTTGGAATGGCGGCTGACGCCACTGGACCGTATTTCTTCGCTGGTGGCGGATTCGCTTGATGGTTCCCCCTATGCCGTGAGCACCAATATCGCGACCGAATGGGTCCCCATGCACTCGGACATTGTGGGTTCTGCCGGCTGCAGCGAGGACAAAGTATCCGCTCGAGCATGGTCCTCGACCACTTCGGCGTTGCACATTGTTCTCGACGGTGACGACGAAACTCCCGCTCGTGTCGAGCGCATACTAGAGGGGACACGTGCTGCCCACGTTGTTATCGAGTTTGCCGCTCACTCCCGTCGCACACTGGTGTTCAGCAACCACGGTTCCGTTGCTCTTGCCGAAAACGTCGAAATCATTGTCCGCGATGGGGCCCACGCCACCGCAGTATTCCTGGGGGAGTGGGACGATGCCTCGGTACACGTCGCCTCGCATTTCGCCGTTGTTGGCCGCGATGCTCATCTCAAGCACATCCTGGTATCCCTGGGCGGCAGTCTCCAGCGCGTTAACCCGAACATTGTCCTCAACGGCAAGGGGTCGTCTGCCGACGCATTGGGCGTTTATTTTGCCGACGCTGGCCAGCACATCGAACACCGTGTTTTCGTCCACCACGAAGCAGCGAACACGACCTCTCGAGTCAACTACAAGGGCGCGCTGCACGGCGACGGAGCACACACCGTCTGGGTGGGTGACGTCCTGATTGGTCCCGACGCATCGGGCACTGATTCCTACGAACAGAACCGCAACCTGGTCCTGTCCGAGGGAACGCGCGCCGACTCCGTCCCCAATCTGGAAATTCAGACCGGCGACATCGCCGGCGCCGGCCACGCAAGTGCCACGGGTCGTTTCGACGACGAGCACCTCTTCTACCTGCGTTCGCGTGGAATTTCAGAAAAGGAAGCACGACGACTCGTGGTCCTGGGCTTCCTGCTCGAGGTTGTCAACTCGATTGGTGTCGCCGAACTCGAGGAACGCCTGGGCTCGGCTCTGGAAGAAGAACTCAACCGAATCGAGGATGCAGCATGACCCGTGAATTGATCTGCGAACTCGATGAGCTCGCACCGGGAACCGCACGCAAGGTCGTCATCGACGGCCTTCCGATAGCCGTTGTTCGTCAGTCCGATGGTACCGTCCACGCTCTGGGCGACCGTTGTTCCCACGGCGACATCTCGCTGAGCGAGGGCTTCGTAGAGGATGACACCATCGAGTGTTGGGCGCACGGTTCAAAGTTTGATCTGTGCACCGGGACACCTCGTAATTTTCCGGCGTTTGAGCCGGTTCCCGTCTACTCCGTCACCATCGAGGGCGGCACAATTTTTATCGACACCGAGAACGGAAAGTAAACCATGTCCACTCTTGAAATTCGTGACCTTCACGTTTCCATCGTCACCGAGGCCGGCACCAAGCAGATCCTTAACGGTGTTTCGTTGACTATCAACTCGGGCGAGACTCACGCCATTATGGGCCCCAACGGTTCGGGCAAGTCGACTCTCGCCTACACAATCGCGGGTCACCCGCGCTACACCGTTGACTCGGGCGAAATCCTTCTCGATGGCGACAACGTACTCGAGATGAGCATCGATGAACGTGCCCGTGCAGGCCTTTTCCTCGCGATGCAGTACCCGGTAGAAATCCCCGGGGTTTCGGTCAGCAACTTCCTCCGCACAGCCAAGACCGCCATCGACGGTCAGGCCCCCAGCCTCCGCACCTGGATCAAGGATGTCAAGCAGGCCATGGGTGACCTCAAGATGGATTCGTCATTCGCCGATCGAAACGTCAACGAAGGTTTCTCGGGTGGTGAAAAGAAGCGTCACGAAATTGTGCAGTTGGAGCTCTTGAAGCCCAAGTTCGCAGTTCTCGACGAGACCGACTCGGGTCTTGATGTCGACGCTCTGAAGATCGTGTCCGAGGGCGTGAACCGTGTGAAGGACAACACCGATCTGGGCGTACTTCTCATTACTCACTACACCCGAATTCTGCGGTACATCCGTCCCGACTTTGTGCACGTGTTTGTTGCCGGACGTATTGCCGAACAGGGCGGCGCCGAACTGGCGGACCGACTCGAGGACGAGGGCTACGACCGTTACCTCACCAACGCATGACCACTCACTCCTTGCCCGCCGACCAGTTTGACGCGACAATCGAGGCGTTGAAGGACGTTATCGACCCCGAACTTGGCGTCAACATTGTGGACCTCGGACTTGTGTATGACCTGTCTTGGGATGACGAAAACGACGCTCTGGTTGTCTCGATGACGTTGACCTCGGCCGGTTGTCCGTTGACGGATGTCATCGAAAAGGAATTGGAGAACGCCCTGGACGGTGTCTGCGAACGATTCCGCATCAACTGGGTATGGATGCCACCGTGGGGTGTTGAACGTATCACCGAGGATGGTCGCGACATGATGCGCGCCCTCGGATTTTCGATGTAATCATGCTCAACGTTTCAGATTTAGAAATCCGTATCGGTGCGCGCCTTCTCATGGAGGGCGTCAATTTTCGCGTCGACAAGGGCGACAAAATTGGTCTTGTGGGGCGAAATGGTGCAGGCAAAACGACCCTGACCAAAGTCTTGGCCGGCGAAACACAACCCACAGGAGGCGCGGTTCAGCGCATCGGTGAAATCGGGTACCTGCCGCAGGATCCGCGCAGCGGTGATCCCGAGCAACTCGCTCGCACCCGCATTCTTGACGCACGCGGATTGGGAACGATAGTTCTTGACCTTCAGAAGGCAGCCATGGACATGGCGTCGGACAATTCCGCCGTTGCCGATGCCGCGATGCGCAAGTACGGCAGCCTGACGGACCGATTCACGGCTCTGGGCGGTTACGCTGCCGAGGCAGAGGCCGCAACCATTGCCTCGAACCTGGGTCTGCCGGACCACATCCTGGCACAGCCGCTGAACACACTCTCGGGTGGTCAGCGTCGCCGTATCGAGCTGGCTCGAATCCTCTTCAGCGATGCCG
>CAZRHP010000002.1:0-84278 GCA_964599975.1 uncultured Gulosibacter sp. | reverse complement strand
TCGCTACGAAGAAGCCGCAGGCGCGTTTCGAAGGGTCCGATCGGCAGATGCGGGGGGTGATTCTTAGAGCCTTGCGCGAGGCCAATCCGGAAGCGATCACCGTTGATCTCATTCGTGAGCTATGTACTGCAGCCGATTTGTCGAGCACGATGACCGAACAGTTTGATCGCTCGCTACATTCGTTGCTTGCCGATGGTCTCGTTCGTGTCACCGGGAATTTCGTTTCACTTGAGTGAATCAACGTATTTTTCAGTGGCCAGCGGAGTTGTGAACTCAACTCTTGTGCCAGCCTTGACGATATGACGCACCGACTAGTCATGCCGAACTTTCTTGGGCCGGATGGGTTCTGCACACTGGTGAGTTCTGTCGCGGCTACAGACGCAAAATCGGGGCCGCGCCCACCGAAGTGGGTCGCGGCCCCGATTTTGTAGTGAATTCTTAAGCGCGCTGTGAGCGACGGCGTCCAACTGTGATTGCCGTTGCGGTGCCGATAAGTGCGATCCCGGACCAGACGGCGAAGCCGGCGTTGACACCTGTCTCAGCCAATTCGTGTCCAAGGGTCAACCCACCTTCGGGCCCCCACATCTCGTAGGTTACGGATGCGTCGGTAGGTTCCCACGTGTCACCCGACTGGTTATCACCTGCTTGCCACATGGCCGAGGACATTTCGTCCCAAGTCGCTGCAATAATCGTGTAGGTTCCGGGCTCCAGTGTCGCTCCGAACCAGGGGAATTGGTCGTCGAGGATGTATCCGGTGCTTGTCTCGACGTAACCGTCCGCCAGGTTGTTGTCATCAGCAAAAGTGTTCGCGAGGTTCCATTCATCAACCGCGTAGTCGTCACCGTCATCATTACAGCCGAGCAGTCCTGACTCGATGTTCGAAGGGTCAAATTCCGAGTACAGCGCCAGAAAATTGTCCCCAATGGGCGAAACAGGCTGGTTGAAATACAGGTCCTCTTCGGCGGGAGAGGTGTCGACAACGCGGAAGGTGTAGTTACCTGATTGGGTAACTGTGATGTCGATCATGCCGTACACGTGAGCGCCAGGAATGATTTCGCATCCAGCGATGTTGTTGAGTTGAACTTCATCGTCAGGGACGACGCCATCCGCAACTGTAAATTCGGGCGCGTCCAACACTATGTCAGCATCGGACGTTGCGAGCAACATGCCTTCGGGGTCTTCCGTCTGCGTTCCGCGGGTAATGTCAATATCCAAGTCATAACCGAGATCAATGCTTTGTACTCTCAGCGCGGCCCATTCTGTGACTTCTACAATGTAAGGATTTGAGCTGATTGCAGATCCAACATTGGTCAGAACGGTGTTGCTCTGATCGACTGCATGTCCCGAGTTCAAGTCATCCAAAATCGTAAAGTCGTTATTGGCGCAGTTGATGAATGTGACAGTTAAAGTCTCGTCCGCGAGGATGCCATGATCACGTTCGTTTGATGTTGGCTGGTCGTTGCAGTCAATTGTGATTGACGAGCGGTCGAGCACTGCGTATGCGGGGCTTGCGAGAGTCAGCGGGATGAGAGCAGCCGTAGCTAAAGCGCCGGCCGTGGCGAATTTTTTCACAGAGAAAATCCTTAAATCGAAGGGTCGATTTTCACTCTATTTTGTTCGCCAACAATCTGCAAGCCATGCGGTAGACTATAAACACAGCCCGCCAGACAATGTGTGGTTCAGGGCCGAAATCATCTCGTCGCTTCACCACTGTGTGAACGATGTCAGTTCCTGCATTGGAGAACCATGGCCCAGAACGGCCGCACTACTGCACGCACCACCAAACGCCGCCGCCCTCTCGACGAGGAGGGCATCATCCCGATCCTGGCGCGCGCCGTGCGCGAGGTCGAGAACGCCAGTAACCGCGACGGCAAAGTCAACGCCTCGAATCGCACAAAGTTTCATGCTGCCGGACTGTTGATTCGCGAAGAAAAGATTCGCCTCGATTCCGACACGACGATGTCACAGAAGGACCGCGAGGAACAGAACAAGCGCCTCGACGGGTTGGCCATGATTATGGTCAAGACTCTGGCTAAAGACCAGTCGCTGGGTTCCTTGTTGGACCCGAATGCCAAGGTGTCGCCGGCGACCCAAAAGCTGCGCCGCGATATGCTGCTGGCCAGTGGCAAGGAATTGAACGTCGACGACATCCTCATCGTGGATGAGACCCCCGACGAAGTCATCGAGACCAAGAACCATGTGCTGCCACAGAGCGTGCGCCGGGCCGAACGTGCCAACCCGTTCCTCGCTCCCGTGTTTGTGGAAAAGCCCAAGCTCAATGGACGTTTGGGTAACTGGGAGCTGATCGAACCACTGTTCCGTTCGTTCGAACAGGGTGGCCAGGCCGCGAGCATGGAGATGCCCGAGCCCCGCAGCCTGCAGACCCCCGGTGGTCTGGACCTGATGCTGCACCAGGCCAAGTTTGTCGAGTCCGCCAAGCAGGGCCACCGCACGTACCTCCTGGCGGACGAACCGGGTCTGGGCAAGACAGCTCAGGCACTGATTGCCGCCGAGGCTACCGCGTCGTTCCCGCTGCTGGTCGTCGTCCCGAACGTCGTCAAGCGCAACTGGGCGCGCGAGGTCGAGCGTTGGATTCCGCACCGCGCCACCAGTGTCGTCCACGGCGACGGCGATGACCTCGACGCATTTGCCGATGTCATCATCATCAATTACGAAATTTTGGAACGTCACGCCGGATGGGCGTCGCGTTTCGGGTTTAAGGGCATGGTTGTCGACGAGGCCCACTTCATCAAGAACAAGGAATCGCAGCGTTCGCGTAACGTGCAGTCGATTGCGGCCGCGATTCGTGCGCGCCAGGTCCAGCCGTTGCTCATCGCGTTGACCGGTACTCCGCTGATCAACCAGATCGAGGATTTCCGCATGATCTGGCGTTTCTTGGGCTGGATTGACGACGAACGTCCCACGGGTGCCCTGATGTCGAAGTTGGAGTCGTTGGGATTGACCCCGGCGGATCCTGGTTTCTTCCCCGAGGCGCGCCAGTCGGTTATCGACATGGGTATCGTGCGTCGCCGCAAAGCCGATGTAGCCAAGGACATCCCGGCACGTCGTATCGCCGATATCCCTGTGGAGCTCGACGACGAAATGGGTCGTTCGATCCGCGAGTCCGAGATCGCGTTGACGAAGCGTCTGATCGAGCGTTACGACCGCATCATCGCGGGCCGCGGCACTGTGATGACCGATGTCGACCTCGACATTGTGCGTCTCGTGGCGACCAGTGAGGTCGAAGAGGCAAAGCAGTCACAGACCGAGGACAACGTGTTTGCGATGGTCCGTCGCATCGGTCAAGCAAAGGCGACACTGGCGGCCGATTACACCGTGCAGTTGGCCCAGAACGTGGGCAAGGTCGTGTTCTTTGCCAAGCACATCGACGTCATGGATGTGGCCGAGGCGCATTTTGCGAAGGCGGGCCTGCGCACCACCAGCATTCGTGGCGACCAGTCGGCCGCGGCACGTACCGCCGCAATCGACGATTTCACGAACGACCCCGAAGTTCAGGTCATTGTGTGTTCGCTGACCGCCGCTGGTGTGGGCATCAACCTGCAGGTCGCGTCCAACGTGGTGCTCGCCGAGCTGTCGTGGACGAGCGCCGAACAGACCCAGGCGATCGACCGTGTTCACCGTATTGGTCAGGAAATGCCTGTCACCGCGTGGCGTATCCTCGCGGCCCAGACCATCGATTCGCGTATTGCTGACCTTATTGATTCAAAGGAGGGGCTGGCGGCGCGTGCGTTGGATGGTTCCGACTCAGGGCTCGAGCCCAGCGAATCGGTCCAGGTCGCCGCGTTGATCGCGTTGCTGTCCGACGCAGTGCGGACGCGCGGGTTTTAGTCGTCGACCTGCCACGCCTTTGAGCACGTGCGGCACTGATGCGTGGGCTGGTCGTCGGCGAGGGTGAACCCGCCGAGCAGGATGCTGCCTTCCGCTTCGGCGTCGAGCATTTCGCCGCTGGGTGACCCATAGACGATGTCCAGGGGCGATGTGTCGCCGCAGCGGGGACAGATGAGGTCCCCGGGGTTGTTAAAGAGGTTGTTCATGGCTTCCTTCCGGCCAAGGAGTGGATTGCCTGACGATAACGCGGACCTCCGACATGAAACCCTGCAGGAGATTCTGGCGACAATCGAAACCGGTCGGGACGCGGATTACAGTGCGGCGCGATCCAGTCCAAGTCGCACATAGAGTGCGGAATGTACGCGTTCGATTGCGACGGCGATTGCTCCCAGCGCGATGATGAAGCCGGCAATTCCCGCAATGTATGCGGCAACGCCGCCCCAACCCGCAGGACCGAAGGGCTCGAGGAACGGATACGGGTACCAGCCGTCCAGCGAGCCTCGGACCATGGTGGCTGCCGCCCATGCCAGCGGGTACGCGCAGGTGACGGCCAGCACATTCCACGACAGGCGAGCGCGGCCGGGCATCAGCAACCATTCCAGCGCAATGAATGCGGGAATGTACACGTGCATGACCTCGTTGGGGAAGGTGAACTGTGACACAAAGCCGTCGCTCGACGGCACATCGCGCAACAACACGTTGTACACGACACCGGTGACGACCGCATAGGTGACGATACTGGCGCGAACAATCGTGTACCAGCGGGGGTCGACCCCGCGGGTCAACGCAATGATTCCGCCGATCAAAAGCACGACCACATTCATGTGGCTCGACTGGATGGTGAAGTACGAATAATATTCTTCGGGCCGGAACACGCCGTTCACCGTTTTGTCGACAATCTGGGTGGTGATGGACACCAGAATCCACAGTGCCGCGACGATATTCAGCACGCCAAAGGTGCGGCGAATACCGCGGGCTGTGCGAATGTGCCGATGGGCGTTAGCGGGATTGGCAAGGGTGGGTTCGAAGAGGGCTGACATGGTGCTCCTTTGCGCTGATGTCAGGATAGCGCGGCGGTACGGTGGATACATGTATGACGTCGTCGTGGTGTATCTGATGCGCGAGAAGCGTAAGTTCCTGAAGACCACGGCCGAGGTCCTCGTGGGACGAAAACTGACCGGCCTCGGTGTGGGGAAGTACGTCGGCGCCGGCGGCAAAGTTGAACCCGGCGAGACCGTGCGCGAGGCGGCGATTCGCGAGGTGCGCGAGGAATTGGGCGTCGATGTGGACCCCGACATGTTGTTCCCGGTCGCCCACATGTATTACCCGTTTGTGGATCGGCCCGAATGGTCTCAGCAGTCGTATGCGTTTGTGGCCTATGACTGGTCGGGGGAACCCGCCGCCAGTGAGGAATTGGACCCCGAATGGTTTGATGTCGACGATCTGCCGTTTGATCGCATGTGGCCCGATGCTGCCGAATGGCTGCCCGAGGCGCTCGGTGGCGAATACGTGTCGGGCGAATACCGGTATTTGGCGGACGGCACCCTGGCGCCGAGTGGTGCCTAATCTGATCTGACTCGGGGTGTTGCCCGGTTTATCAGTCCTGCAACAACGGGGGAATTAGACCCGATTCGTTCAGGGCGCGGATCAGGTGGGGTGTGATCGGCGAATCCTGCAGCGCCACTCGGTAGTGACGGGGGCCATCATGCAGGCTTTCGATGATGCCGTGTTCGCGCAGGTCGCGGATTTTTTGGCTGCGACGGGCTGCTGAACCCGTCAATAGCGGTTCCAGGTCGGCAGCTTTTACGACGCCACGCTCCCAGATGAATTCCATGATTAGTCGCTGCTGCGGCGTGATTACGCCCGCGAATTGGGAGTGGTTCAATGCTGGGTGCAGGATGCGTTCTGTGACGATGTCGTGGTCGTGAAGCAGTGAAAGGCGGCGCATGTCGGCGAGCATGCCGTCCGCAAAGAATTCTGTCCACGCCGTGCGACCGTGGGGCATTCCCTCGTCGGCACGGGCAAGCGCATCATAATATTCGGTGCGCCGACGGCCGAAAACGGCGGTAGGGCTGAGCGGTAATCCGTGAACATCGGTAAAGCCGTTCCGGCGTAACTGCCACAGCGTCAGCAGGCGGCCGACCCTGCCGTTGCCGTTACCGAACGGATGCACCCAGGCGAATAGGTGATGTGTTGCTGCCATGTGTGCGATCTGGAGTCGAGGCGCCACCACCCGGTTTGCGGCATCAATTACCGCATCCATTTCGGCATGAACAATCGCGGGTGGTGGGGGAACATGTCTGGCTCCGTCGATGCGTACAGGGTGTGTGCGATAGCTTCCCGGGTGGGCGTCGCCTTCCCTGGACAGGCCTTTGACGACCAGGGCGTGCATGTGTCGAATTGTGCGGTGATCCATTTCGTGGTCAGTGGGCAGCTGAATGACCCATTCGGTGGCCAATTCGAGGTTGTCGAGCTCGCGCAGATTTTCTGTATTCCTGTCCACAGAGCGTGACGGTGTGACGACATCGATCACGGTGGTGCGGTTGCCCTCGATGCGGGCCGAGGCCAGACCCGCCAGTCGGGAATACAGTGCGTGCAGGGCGTCAGTGTTGGCGCTGATCCCGCTGGGGCGCGATGTTGTGCCGCGTAACCGCTCAATCTCAAACAGCGTGTCCACATAGTGGGGGCTGGGTTCGGGCGGTGAAAACAGTGGGGTGGTGGCGTTGTCTGTCACGAAGAATATTTTAACCCCAGATGCGCATTATTTAAACAAATTCCTTATTTTTATTAATAAATTATGGAAAAATGCACAATCAGTATTTAAATATGACGCTATTCGCAGCCCACGCCGTCCCCGTCACGGTCGAGCCTTGGGGCATACCCCGGCGTGCCGCGCAGCACCGGTGCTGCACCAGCGGCCCGAGCCTCGGTGCAGTTAGCCCACGGGGTCGCGCCAGCGGGGTACACGTAGCCGCTGCCTGAACTGCCTGATGAACCACCGGACGAGCCACCCGATGAACCTGATCCGCTGCCGCCCGACGATGAGGCTGCTGCGGGGATGTCGAGGTCACCGGCGACGGCACGCTCGGGGTAGTCGGTGCGGTACGCCTTTTGGGTGGGGCAGTTATCGAGCACGTCGATCATCGCGGCCTTTTCTGACGGGGTCACCCACAGGTGGTATTCGGCTTTGACGGAAATCTGTCGGGCGACATAACGGCACCGGTAGGCGGTCTGTGGCGGCAACCATTCCGCAGCATCGGAATCACTTTTTGCGGAATTGGTGGGCCCGTCGACGGCCATCAGGTTCAGCGGGTCGTTCGCGAATGCGACACGCAGCTGCCACGACAGTTTCTGGGCTCCGGTGCGCCACGCGTTGGACAGTGCGACCATGTGGTCAATTTGTACTTTTGTGGATGTGCCCGATCCGCGCACAAAGTTGATGGTCACACCCGTGTATGGGTCGTCGATTGTGCCGCGCAACACCAGGCAGCCGTCCTCGGAGCTGATGGTTTCAAAGTCTCGGCGCAGAATGTCGTTGCGGGTATCGCAGCCGTTGTCGTCGACGTCTTCCCAAGCATCGCCGAACCGATCCCGGTCGTATGCACTGTCGTCAGCCCACGACGCGACCTTCAGTGTGGCCAGCAAACCCAGTGCGGTGGATTTGTCGGATACCACCTGACCGCCCGGCTCGGTCGGTTCCGGTGTGGGGGTTTCCGTGGGTTCGGGGGACGGGGTGTCGGTGGTGGTCGGGCTCGGCGTCGGAGATTCCGAGGCGCTCGCCGACGCGCTGGGAGTCACCGTGGGGGATTGGCCTTCGCCCGTGATTACCTGCGTTACCGCCGAGGAGATTCCGCCGAACAGCAGGATCGCGAGCAGCGCGGTGCCCCAGGTGCCGAGGCGTTGTTTCTTGCGGCTCATGTGTTCCTCTCCTGTGGTTCCGGCCACAAAACCCAAAAATTTTCGATTCAATTGCAGCTCTTCGGAGCCAGGTAGTTTAACTAGCGGATTTCTAGTGCTTCTTCAAGCGCACCATTTGCCAAGAGTTCCAAATTGAAAATGAAATCAATGATGCCGAAGGCCTTGCGAAGTGGAACTTGTGTCCCGGCCCATCCTTGGCCGTCCGTGATCCATACGAACTTCACGTCCGAGCCTTGGAGATCAAGTTGTCTCTTTGAATACTCTTCCGCCGTTGCTTTCAGCTTGGAGCCCCCAGAACCGTAGAAATTGGTTTCGACGAGTGCTAAAGATCCGTCGTGGTAAATCGCATAGTCGTACCGTTTGTCGTCCTCACCCAGTACGGGTATCACGCCCCATGTCTCGAATATTTTTCCTTTGCTTGCCTGGGTAATGTACTCCCAATTTCTGGATTCGCAACATTTCCTAATCAGGGCTTCTGTTGCAACTTCCATCGCCGTCCCGCCGCGATTCTTGCGACCATTGCTGTCTAGTCCGGTCTCAACACCTAGCAGGTAGTACTCAAGTTTCAGGCCAGGATTGTCGGTGAAAATGTTGATGAGTCCTGTCATTTTCACAAATTCAAGAGCCGAATTCCTTAATTGCGGTGTAGTGGCAGCTTTCGAGAAATCGAACTCTTTCCTGCTCTCAATCGGTCGCGCAGGATCGGTGGCGATGCTGAATTTCTTGCTCTTTTTGCCGTCGTTACCGAGGAGCGATGGAATTACTCCTGCTAATTGCGGATTTGAGGTAAGCAGCTGTACAAAATCAACATCAAAATTTTGTGAACCTACGAGCGAATTCAGTTGCGAAAGATGCTCAGCAGAAATACGTACACGGGAAAATACCTTTTTCCAGTCAACGAAATAATCCCACTGTCTGACCGAGTCGCTCAAAGTGCTTATTAGATATTTGAATGCGTCGGATTCTGAACGAAGACCAAGTGCTGCATGCAGTGGGAGCGTTTTCATATACCCACATTAATAATTTGTGACTATAACTTCTTCAACAGGGGTGCGCGTTTTGCTGTTAGAGCTGATGTTGCGGTTTGCTCTGACAACGTCAATGCGATGTTTTTTGAAAAGATCGTTCACCGTCGCAGTATTTGAATTGCTTAACATCACGTGGACACCGTTGCGATCTAGTTCATCAAAAACCTTGCTAAGGCGTATTTGCATATCTGGCCCAAACCCGCCACGTAGATAGGAGGTGAACGAAGGACTTCCAGGTATCGGTACATAAGGCGGATCGAAATAGACAAAATCGCCCTCACCTGCGTGTTCAAGCACATGTTCAAATGTCGCCACATCAAGTTCGGTGCTTAAAAGCAAATTTGAGACGGCCGTCAGGTTGGCTTCATCGAACAAAGTTAGTTTCGTTCGCCGGCTAAACGGGACGTTGAAATCTCCCGCAGAATTTTCCCTGAAGAGGCCATTAAATCCTGATTTGTTCAAGAAAATGAACTGTGCAGCTTCCTCTAACGGGCTTGCATGTCGGGCGTTGAACGCGAGTCGCGTCGAATAATAGAGCTCGGATTGGCCGTCAGGGTCCAGGGAATTGAAAGTGTTTTCGAAGCTTCTGAGTGCATCACCAAGCTCCACTGGCAAATCGCGTATCGTGCGGTACATGCCAATTAGTCGAGGGTTTAGATCAGATATACGTGACGACGTTAAATTTAATTCGAAGAACAGGGCGCCCCCGCCAATGAATGGCTCGTGATACCTGCCTGTGAAATTCGGTAACCTTTCGAGAAGCTGAGGTAACAGTTGTGATTTTCCACCTGCCCATTTGAGCACCGGACGCGGCTGGTTAGTGTTCAAATGTCATGAGCCTCTCAAAATTAAGCTTGTCGGGCATGGCCGATAGGCTTCCTCATATGTTATCCGTCTCTGAACTCGTAGACGCGAAGGCAATTCTTGACTTGCCTAACGCAGCGCTTTTCCATGGGGATTCAATCGACCTCCTTGCAGGTATGCCAGAAGGTTCAGTTGATCTCATATTCGCGGATCCGCCATATTTTCTAAGTAATGGTGGAATCACCGTCAGCGGGGGAAAACAAGTCTCCGTCGATAAAGGAGATTGGGACGTTAGCCAAGGGCTAGAGCTCGATTTCGAATTCCATCGTCGATGGATTAGTGCATGCCGACGTGTCTTGTCGACCAACGGCACCATTTGGGTCAGCGGAACATATCACTCGATATATGCATGTGGATTTGCATTGCAACTTGAGGGGTTCCGAATTCTCAATGACGTTGCGTGGTTCAAGCCAAACGCCGCACCAAATCTCGGGCGTAGAAATTTCACGGCAAGCCATGAGACTCTGATTTGGGCATCGAAGAGTCCATCGTCAAAACACGTTTTTAATTACGAAGATATGCGCTCAGGGGATTGGCCTTCGGACATTTTCAAGCGTGAAGGGAAGCAGATGCGCTCGGTCTGGGGCGTGGAGGTTGACCAAGATTTGTGGGTCGGCGCGCCGCCTGCTCTCACTGAGAAAAAATTTGGGAGGCACCCCACTCAGAAGCCTGTTTCGTTGTTGGAGCGAATTGTCTTGTCGAGTAGCCTCCCCGGACAGATTGTGCTTGACCCGTTCAATGGCTCTGGGACAACCGGTGTTGCTGCGCTAAAACACGGAAGAAAGTTCGTCGGATTTGATCTTAATTCCGACTACTTGTGCGAGATTGCCTCACCCAGATTGCAGGAAGCACATGCGAACATCGGGCTTTGGTAAATACCGCATAATCTGCGCATAACTTGCTCAACGGCTGGCGGCGTTCCCCGATAGATTTGGTGGACGCCGCTACTCGTATCCGGAGGCAACATGACCACCCACCACATTCGTTCAGGTGCCGTCTCGCTGATCATCGATATCACCGACGGAATCCCCGAGGTCCTTTATTGGGGTGCGGAAATTTCGGGTGCCAGTGACAGTGTTGGCGTGTTGGCTGCGCTGCGCGATGCGACGGTCGAGGGCGTGCCCCACGGACTGTCCGACGTCAGCCCCCGCCAGGGCATCTGGCGCGAGAACTCGCGCGGTTACCTGGGCCGTCCCGCGCTCGATGGCCACCGCGGCGGGCTCGACTGGTCACCACTGTTCCGTGTCACTGACGTTGTGGCCACCGACACCAGCATCCGCCTCGAAGCAGCCGACCAACAGGCCCGACTGGCGGCGACCGTCACCTTTAGCCTGCAGCCCGGCGGTGTGCTGGTCATCGACCACGCCCTCACCAACCGCGGTGATTCCGACTACACGCTGAACGAACTCACCACCTGGTTGCCGTTGCCCGACCGTGCGTCTGCAGTCTTGGATTTCACCGGCCGATGGACAAAAGAACGCCAGCCCCAGCGCCACGAAATTCGTGTCGGCGAGTGGGTGCGGGAAAGCCGCGAAGGTCGCAGCGGTCACGATCACAGCATCATCAGCATCGCCCACACCGCCACCACCTCCCACAACTCGGGCGAGGCATGGTCGTGGGGTGTCATGTGGTCGGGCAACACCCGCCACATCGCCGAAAAAACTCCGACAGGCCGCCAATCCATCGGTGCCGGCGAACTGTTGCTGCCCGGCGAGGTAATCCTCGCACCGGGTGAAACCTATGCAGCGCCCGGTGTTGCTGCGGCGTATTCTGCCGACGGTTTCGACGGCATCACTCACGCCCACCACACCTGGTTGCGATCACGCGACGAACACCCCACCGCGCTGCGCCCCCGCCCGCTGACCCTGAACGTGTGGGAGGCCGTCTATTTCGACCACGACCTGGAACAGCTGACACGCCTCGCCGAGGTCGCAGCGGAAATCGGAGTGGAGCGGTTCGTGCTCGACGACGGCTGGTTTGGTGCCCGCCGCGACGACACCGCAGGGTTGGGCGACTGGGTTGTCTCGTCCGAGGCGTGGCCCGACGGACTGGACCCCCTGATCGACATGGTGAACGACCACGGCATGGAATTTGGCCTGTGGTTCGAAGGCGAAATGGTGCAGCCCGACTCGGATCTGTACCGCGAGCACCTCGAATGGATTCTGCACATGGCCGACCGCACACCCATCATGGGTCGCGGTCAACACGTGTTGGACATCACCCACCCCGGTGCGTTTGATCACGTTCTGGGCCAGGTCGATGCCGTGCTCAGCGCACACAATATTCGCTACATCAAATGGGATCACAACATGGTGCTCATCGAGCCCGGCCACCTGGGCCGCGCCGCGGTGCGTGCCCAAACCGAGGCGATTTACCGCCTGTTTGACGAACTCAAACGACGTCACCCGGGGCTCGAAATCGAATCCTGTGCATCAGGTGGCGGCCGCATCGACCTGGGCATGACATTCCACGCCGACCGTTTCTGGAGCAGCGACTGCAACGACGCGCTGGAACGCCAATCCATCCAGCGGTACACGCAGTACGCAATTCCGCCCGAGATGCTCGGCACCCACATCGGACCGCACCGCGCACACACCACCCACCGCACGCACTCGCTGTCGTTCCGCGCCACGACCGCGCTGTTTGGCCATGCGGGGCTGGAATGGAACCTCACCGAGACCAGCGACGACGAACGCGCCGCACTGACACAATGGGCCGACTATTACAAGGCCAACCGCGGGCTGCTGCACGGCGGTCGCACTGTGCGCGTCGACCATTCGGACGAGGCGGCGTACGTGCACGGGGTCGTGTCGCACGATCGCGACCGTGCGATTTTTGCCTATGTTCTGCTCGACACCACCGGTGGTTCGACCCCCGACGCCCTGCGCATTCCTGGACTCGACCCCGCCGGCGTGTACACGGTCACCCGCGTCGAATTCGCGGGCGGACCCAGCCACGTCTCGCGCGCACTGCCGGGCTGGTGGGCGGCCGCAGCGGATGGTTCGTTCCAGCTGACCGGCGAACTGTTGCAGACCGTCGGATTGCGTCCGCCGATCATCGACCCCGAGACAGCGTTTGTGTTGGAGTTCAACCGGGTTTCATAAAACCCAGTTGTGCGCACACAGTTCGACCCGAGGCTCGCAGTGCAGGCCTCGGGTCGAACTGTAGTTCGGGGCGCCTAGCGGCGTACCTGCGTGAAATAGTGGGTCGACAGGTTTTCGGCCAGCTGGCGCAATGCCGGCATGACCTTGTCCGTCGCGCCCGAAGTCAAAGCGTCCGAATCGACGTCGTGGAACAGGTCTGCGCGCAACGACACGGTGATTGCTCGAACCCCGCGGGGAGCCTCAATCGCATCCGATTGTCCGATAACCCACCCAACGAACGCCGAATTCACTGCCTGCTGCACGGTGTCTTCCAACCCTGCCGTCACAACCACGTCGGCACCTCCGTCGTGAGCATCCAGGTTCACCACATACGCAGTGTTCCACCGCATCAGCGACAGGTCGCGCAGCTCGGTGATGTCGATGCCGTCCATAGCGACAGAAACACCCTCGAGGCTGGCGGCGAAAACACCGGTCAGGTCACTGACGGCGTTCACAACGATTGCCGACAGGTCAGTTTTGTTGACAAACGTGGGATGCGTTCCCACCCATTTCGCCATTACTCGGTGCCCGGCAGAAGGCCGATAGCCCCAAGGCGTTCGACCAGCGCCGGGTTCGAGGGCTCGGACAACCACGAACCGTCAGGGAACGTGATCACGGGAATTTTGGGCAATCCACTGATTGCCTGGGCGCGTTCACGGTTCGTCTCGTCGGCATCGGTGTCGTGCCACACATAGTCGACGTTGTGGTGTTCCAAGAGCATCTTTGCTCGAACACAGTCTCCGCACCATCCGGCGCCGTACATTTCTACAGTCATGTTGACCTCCTTGTTTCAGGATAGGCGGTTGACGGTGGTTGTGTGCCGTGGCCGGGTTTCATGTCGGTGGTCAGATTTATCCTCAAGGAAACGAGAGGGGTTTCATGTCATCGATCCGCATCATCACACTGGATCAAGTCCACGCGATTGCGCAGCACATCGCCGATACCTCTCGAATCGCGCCCATCATTGTGATCACCGCTGGCGAGCATGGCTTTAGCTTCGATATCCCGTTCCTCGTCGACGAACTGGGGCGTAACGCCGTCGTGTATTCGTGCGACCACGCCGCCTTGGTCGCCGCCTTAGAAACAGCGGTCGACCGCAACCTGGGCTCCGGATCTGGTTTGGCCGCAATTTTTGGTGCGGTGTCGCTGGGCGACTCTGGTTTCGCGGTCAGTTTCGCACCCCAGGTCGACACCCCGAACGGCATTCGGCGTGCCACCAGTCGAGTCATCGGCGAAGCGCGCACCATGGCCTACAAATCCGGACTGTTCGACCGCCCCTCGGAATCCGCTGTGCGGGTTACCTGCGTGGTCAAGCAAATGTTTGCCGGCAGTGCCATGTTGCAGCCCGAACCCGTGCGTGGCGCCTCGCTTCCGCAGTTCATGTCGTTGCTCGAAACGACAACGTACCCCGGCGTTCCGCTGAGTTGGTACCTGTCCGTCGGACAGGTCGTGACCGGTGTGTGGGACCCCGAGTCCCGCAATTTCATTCTCGACAAATCCGACTGGACCTTGGATGACCTTTCGGATCGGTACCCATTTGGTTCTGTGACCCTGGCAATGTTTACCGCAGTCAGCCGCCAAGAAGCAACCGTGGTGGTGCACCCTGGGCTGCCGATCGTGGTGACCAAGGCGGAAATCACCAGCAACCCCCTGGACGTCATCGACAAACTGTTCAGCGTCGACGATATCGTTCGGGTGCGTGTCTATCGCGACGCTCAAGGCCGCACCCGACTGCGTCTCGATGACATCGATGACGCAGAAGAAACATTGCCTGCGATTTCGTTGGTGCCCGGCGGACGCCCCTGGCTGGAACAGGAACACAACGCAATCCTGGACCGCATTCTCGAAGACATCGAGACATCCTTGCGAGCTGCGGCCGATTCGTCCAAGTTTGATGACGACATCACACAGTTGGGTGCTGCAGTCGATATCGACTCGATGCTGACCGCCGCCACCGCGGTCACCGGCGAATCCGACGCCGGTGCGGGAACCGTGCCGGGTTCGTTCCCTGGCGGAGGTGCGGCGTTACCGGGCCCTGTTGCGCGGGTCACCCCGATGCCGGGACCTGGCAAGGTCACAGTCCCGACCGCATCCACCCCCGAAGTCACGCAACCCTCGACAGTTGCGGGCGGCATTCGTGCCGACCAATTCCATCTCAATCAATATGCGATGAAGCAACTGCGACTGGAATCAGTCGCCAACAAGCAAAAACTTGAATCGATACTGTCGCAGCACCGTGCGGCAGTAGCCGAACTCACGACCGCGCAAGACACAATTCGATTGATGACCGCGGAACGCAAAGAATTGCGCGCCAAACTGTCAGCGGTCCGTCACCAGGCCAACGAAAAAGGTCGCGAAACGTCGACCATCGAAAGCCGACGCGGACGATTCGCGACCGCCGAGGAATGGGTGCGCGAAGAAATGCGGCGCACCTGGCTGTCGGTCTACACCCCTGCCGACAGGGAACAACACAACCTGGAAACCGAAAAATGGACGATGGCACCCGGCTTCGCCGACAGCTTCGCCGCACTTGATCACGGCGAACAACGCAAAGCTCTGCGCGTCCTCGTGAACATCGTCACCCGGCGCAACGCCCGAGACAACATCAACGTGGAACACCCGCTTCGCGAAAGTATCGCCGCCACAGCCCCCGAACTCACGCGCCAAAATGGTGACGCATGCTGGCGGGTTCACCTCGAAAACGGAGTGGCCCAAGCCAAGCGGCTGCACTACTGGCGGTGCCGAGACGGGTACTTCGAGCTGTCCAAAATTTCCGACCACGACGACTTCGCCGCCTAAACATTAGAGGACCGTGCACAGAAACTGCGCGAGCGGTGATTCAAGCAGTTTTATTGTGCGCGGACCCGCCACGAAGCAAAAGTTTTCACAACAGCACGCCGCAACCGTTTGCATGCGAACGTTCGCGGTAGCCTTGAAATATCCGATTGGCAATGACGCCAGAAAGGTGTTCCGCATGGTGCACACAACAGGTCCAGGTCCCTCATTTGTGAAAAGCGATGACGGTGTTCCCGTCTTCACCGTCGGAGCCGGCGGAAACTATGACGGACCCACCCGCCGCGAAAAAGACTCTCTCGGCGAAATGGACATCCCCGCCAACGCCTACTGGGGAATCCACACGGCACGTGCACTGCAAAACTTCCCCATCACCCGCCGCGCACTGTCGAACTACCCCGACCTGATCGTGGCGCTGGCCCGAGTCAAACAGGCCGCCGCGCTCGCAAACAAAGAAATCGGTGTGCTCGCACCCGAAAAAGCCGACCTGATTGTCGAAGTTTGCAACGAAATTATCGGCGGAATGCTGCACGAAGAATTCGTTCTCGGCGTACTTCAGGGCGGCGCCGGCACCTCGACCAACATGTCGACCAACGAAATCATCGCCAACCGTTGCCTCGAAAAAATGGGGCACAACAAGGGCGAATACCAATACCTGCACCCCATCGACGACGTCAACCGCAGCCAGTCAACCAACGACACCTACCCCACCTCGATCAAGCTCGCCATGGTGTTCGGAATTCAGCGACTGCTGAAAGAACACCTGCGACTGGCCAACTCGTTCGAATCCAAGGGCGCCGAATTCGCCAACATCGTCAAGGTCGGCCGCACCCAAATGCAAGACGCCGTGCCCATGACATTGGGTCAAGAATTCAACGGGTTCTCGACCACGCTGCGCGAAGACCAAGACCGCCTCTCGGAAATCATCCCCTGGCTGTGTGAAACCAACATGGGGGCCACCGCAATCGGCACCGGAATTACCGCCGACCCTGGATACGCTGCGGCCGTCAACCGTCACCTCGGTGCGGTCACCGGACTTCCCATCGAAACCGCCGCCGACCTGATCGAAGCCACCAGCGACGCCGGAATCTTTATGACCGTGTCCGGTCAGCTGAAGCGTGCGGCCGTCAAACTGTCCAAAATCTGTAACGACCTGCGGTTGCTGTCGAGCGGCCCCCAGGCCGGATTCAACGAAATCAACTTGCCCCCTATGCAGGCCGGCTCGTCGATCATGCCGGGCAAGGTCAACCCCGTCATCCCCGAAGTCGTCAACCAGGTGGCATTCAGCATCATCGGAGCTGACGCCACGGTGACCGCCGCGGCCGAGGCTGGGCAACTGCAGCTCAACGCATTCGAACCCGTAATCGCCTCGTCAATTCTGCAGTCGCTGGCGTGGATGACGAACGCATGCCGCACACTGCGCGTGAACTGCATTGACGGCATCACCGCAAACGAAGACCGCCTCGCTGCCATGGTGGCATCGAGCGTCGGCGTCATCACCGCCCTGATCCCCGTTATCGGCTACCAGCAGGCCGCCGAACTGGCGAAGCAGGCGTTGAAGACCGGTGCACCCATCCGCGAACTCGTGGTCGGCGCAGGTCTCATGACCGAATCCGACGTCGACGCCGCACTGTCACCAGCCAAACTGTCGGGCGCCGAACAGTAACCAGCACAGGGGAGTGGGTCGGGGCGCGCACCTCGGCCCACTTTTCTATGTATCTATGTCGACGATTTTGTGCCTAGACGAATGCCCGCGGGCAATCGTCACCGCGGATCGACGAACACCGAAATGTGCCGCAAGTGCCTCGATCAGAGCCTCGTTCGCTGCACCATCCACGGCACGCGCACGCAAGAAAACGGTGAAGGTTCCGTCGTCAGCCTGTTCAACCAACGGCCCCTTGGAACTCCCCGGTTTCGCGTGAACTCCGATGCGCATGCTTCGATAGTATTGTGCGGAAACCAGCGAATGGAGTCCGCGTGAACAAGTCCCTGTCCAAGCTTTCGGCAACCATCACCTCAATTGTTGTACTCGCAGTCGTCGCCTTGCCTGCAAGCGCACTGCCTTCCTCGACAACGCTGGTGGACGCGGGACTGCAGCAGATTGCGATGGAAGCTGGACACATTTCATGGTCCATCGACGGCGCATCAGAACCCAGCCATGTTGCGGGTACCACGATTGATATCCAAGTGGAAAAGCCGGCAGGCGCGACAGTGCGCTCGGTGTTCTTCATTGCGGGTGACGGAGGTAATCGCAACAACTCGGGCCACGCTCCCACAGATGTCTTCATTGCAGGCGTCAACCTTCCCTTGACGCACTGGGCGAAAATCACCAGCTGCCCCGGCAGTGAATGCTGGAATAACTTCAACACCTATTACGGTGACGTCACTGACGAACTCGAGAGCGTCATCGAAGCGTTGCCCGATGGGATTTCGAACCTCAGCTTCGACCAGGGTGACGGCACGGACAACGACATGATCGAAGGTGGCGCATTGGTCGTCGTTTGGAACGACGAATCGGCACCGCTCTCAACGATCTATCTCATGGCCGGAACTTCGGACCCTGCCGGTGACAGCTTCACATTCAACTTCCCTGCAATTGTGCCGGTAAACCTTCAACGCGATCTGATCTTCTCGGTCGGATCTTCGAACAGCTATCAGGTCGGTTCGTGGAGCCAGACGTCACGGATCACAGCAAACAACACAATTTTGTCGAACATCGCAGGTGGCTGTGACGACTCTGAAATCTTCAACAACCCCAACTGTGGTTTTGGGGGATACAACACCATTGGTGGTGTGGGGGACGACCTCACGAACCCAGGTGAAGTAGATGATGAAGTTGTGTCGTACGACCGCGAACTCGACGACGAACTGTACCGTCTGAACGATGTCATGAACGTCGGCGATACGTCGTTGACGGTGAACACGCTCAACCCCAGCAACAACGACAACGTGTATTTCGCCGGGCTTTACTTGCAGGACATGCTGCCCACCTCAAACTATTGCGAAGTCAACGCGGAACTATGCTTCCCCGAGGCCGCTGAGTCCGGAGCCGCTGAAGAGCCCGAGCTGGCAGCAACCGGAGCCCATGAAGGCATCGCAGTAGCCGCAGGCGTCGCTGCAACACTGCTGGGAATGGGGCTCGTCGTCGCCCGACGTCGCCGGGTTCAGTAACCCCAAGTTCCTAATCCGCTGACTGACTGCTAAGGTTGACAGGTTGCCGTGTAACGGCCGCGGATACAGAGCGCTACAACACAAGGTTGTGGCACCGCGCAACGGATCTGGAAAGGATCGACAATGTCACTCGACGCCGCTGTAAAGCAGAGCATCATGGAAGAATACGCAACTCACCCCGGTGACACTGGTTCGCCCGAAGTACAGGTTGCAGTTCTCACCAAGCGCATCAAGGACCTGACCGAGCACCTCAAGGCTCACAAGCACGACCACCACTCGCGTCGTGGCCTGCTGATCATGGTCGGTCGCCGCCGTCGCCTCCTCGGCTACCTCGCTGGCGTGGACATCACCCGTTACCGTCAGCTGATCGAACGCCTCGGCATTCGTCGCTAATTTCGCACACCTCCGGGTGTGAGGCCCCAGGGCCACACGATTTCGGACAGCCCCTAGCTCGCCCTAGGGGCTGTCCGTTTTTATACCCGAACGCCGCAGCCTGCACGATATATCGTGAAAAACTCGCACAACTGCTACTCTGGTAACGAGCAGACGGACAGTTCGCTGGTCCTCGGTGGTGGTTTCCCGAACACGGTGTCGGTGAATTTCTACTGGTGGCCAGCACGAAGTCGCTGAACTCGTGCAACATGTGCGTGAAAACGCGCTTCGTTCTGTCGTGCTCTGCTTATGAGGACGCACCCACACGGGGTGCGTGAAACACAGAAAAGGATGACCATGGAAGGTCCCGAAATCAAGTTTGCGGAAGCCGTTATCGACAACGGCCGTTTCGGCAAGCGCACTGTCCGTTTTGAAACCGGACGTTTGGCACAGCAGGCACAGGGTGCCGTTGCTGCATACCTCGACGAAGAAACGATGATCCTGAGCGCCACCAGCGCCGGCAAGTCGCCTCGTGAGGGTTTTGACTTCTTCCCGCTGACCGTCGACGTCGAAGAGCGTTCGTATGCAGCAGGCAAGATCCCCGGCAGCTTCTTCCGTCGTGAAGGCCGCCCCTCGACCGAGGCCATTCTGGTCTGCCGTCTGATCGACCGGCCTCTGCGCCCCTCGTTCGTCGATGGTCTGCGTAACGAAGTACAGATCGTCATCACCGTTCTGTCGATTGCTCCCGGCGAGTTCTATGACGCACTGGCTATCAACGCTGCCAGCGCTTCGACCCAGATCTCGGGTCTGCCTTTCTCGGGCCCCATCGCCGGTATCCGCATGGCCCTCATCGAGGGCCAGTGGGTTGCATTCCCCACCCACGCACAGCTGGCAGACGCAGTGTTCGACCTCGTCGTTGCTGGTCGCGTCATCAAGACCGCTGATGGCTCGGAAGACGTCGCCATCATGATGGTTGAGGCAGAAGCCACCGAGGCGTCGTGGAACCTCATCCAGGCCGGTGGAGTCAAGCCCAGCGAAGACATCGTCGCGCAGGGCCTCGAAGCTTCGAAGCCTTTCTTGTTCGAACTCGTTCGTGCACAGGAGCGCCTCGCTGCTCAGGCTGCAAAGGAAATCCAGGCATACCCCGTGTTCGCCGACTACTCGGACGAACTCGTCGCCGCTGTTTCGGCTTCGGCACACGACGAACTCGTCGCCGTGTACCAGATCGCTGACAAGCAGGCCCGTCAGGACGCCGATGACGCACTGAAGGCACGCGTCAAGGCCGAGGTTGCCGCCGCTGTTGAGGCCGGCACGCTGCCCGCAGAGTCGAACGCACAGTTCGGCGCCGCCTACAAGTCGGTCACCAAGAAGATCGTGCGCGGCCGAATCCTCACCGAGGGTGTTCGCATCGACGGCCGTGGCCTGTCCGACATTCGTGCGCTCGACGCCGAGGTCGAGGTCATTCCTCGCGTTCACGGTTCGGCTATCTTCCAGCGTGGTGAAACCCAGATCTTGGGCGTTACCACCCTGAACATGCTGAAGATGGAGCAGCAGATTGACGCGCTGACCCCCACCACCAGCAAGCGATACATGCACCACTACAACTTCCCGCCCTACTCGACAGGTGAAACCGGTCGTGTTGGTTCGCCGAAGCGTCGTGAAATTGGTCACGGCTTCCTCGCCGAGCGCGCACTCGTGCCCGTTCTGCCGTCGCGTGAAGAGTTCCCCTACGCGATCCGTCAGGTGTCCGAGGCTCTGGGCTCGAACGGTTCGACCTCGATGGGTTCTGTTTGCGCCTCGACTCTGTCGTTGCTGAACGCTGGTGTGCCCCTGCGCGCACCCGTCGCCGGTATCGCCATGGGTCTGGTGTCGGACGTCGTCAACGGTGAAACCAAGTACGCCGCACTGACCGACATCCTCGGCGCCGAAGACGCACTGGGTGACATGGACTTCAAGGTCGCCGGTACCAAGGACTTCATCACGGCTATCCAGCTGGACACGAAGCTCGACGGCATTCCCTCGTCGGTCCTCATCGGTGCACTGTCGCAGGCCCGCGACGCTCGTCTGCAGATCCTTGACGTCATCAACGACGCCATCGACGCACCCGACGAGATGGCACCGACCGCGCCTCGCGTGATCTCGGTGCAGATCCCCGTCGACAAGATCGGCGAGCTGATCGGCCCCAAGGGCAAGACCATCAACGCCATCCAGGACGAGACCGGCGCTGACATCTCGATCGAGGAAGACGGCACCGTGTATATCGGCGCTGTCGACGGTCCCTCGGCCGAGGCTGCACGCCAGCGTGTCAACGCAATTGCCAACCCGATCAACCCCGAGGTGGGCGACCAGTTCCTCGGCACCGTTGTGAAGCTGGCTGCGTTCGGTGCGTTTGTGTCGTTGCTGCCCGGCAAGGACGGCCTGCTGCACATCTCGGAATTCCGCAAGCTTTCCGGTGGAAAGCGTGTCGAGAACGCCGAAGATGTGTTGTCGGTCGGCCAGAAGGTCCTCGTCAAGATCGCCAAGATCGACGACCGTGGCAAGCTGTCGCTCGAGCCCGTGCTCGAAGAGGGCGCTGACGCTGCACCCGCAGCTGACGCAGCCGAGTAATTCACTCCCACAGGGGGCGGTCCTTCGGGGCCGCCCCCTGTGCTGTATCCGGGTGGTGTCGCGGGTAGGCTCGAAGTCTTATGACCAATGTCGAACTTCCTCTCACTCAGCCCGAAATTTCGTTTACCTCGGCGGGGGGATGCGAGGTGCGACGGACTGTGCATTCCAGTGGTCTGCGCATTCTGACCGAGCGAGTGCCGGGTTCACGTAGCGCCTCGATTGGTTTGTGGATCGGTGCCGGTTCGCGTGACGAGCAGGCGGGGGAGTTTGGTTCCACGCATTTCCTCGAGCATTTGCTGTTCAAGGGAACCGATTCGCGCACTGCTTTTGATATCAGCGAGGCGTTTGATTCGGTCGGGGCGCACCACAATGCGCTGACCGCAAAGGAAAGCACCTGCTATTTGGCCAAGGTGCGCTCGGTTGATTTGCCGATGGCTGTTTCGGTGTTGGCCGATCAGGTGTCGAATTCGGTGTTGCGTGGCGAGGACTTTGAACTGGAACGTACCGTCATTTTGGAAGAACTGGCGATGGCCCAGGACGACCCCGATGATGTGTGCGGTGAACTATTCTTTGGTGCGGTGTTTGGTGATTCCGCCTTGGCGCGGCCGATTGGCGGCTCGTTTGCGGACATCGAGGGCGCTGTGCGCGACACCGTTGTGACGCATTACCGCGCCCGATATACGCCCTCGGACCTCGTCGTCACCATTGCGGGCGATGTCGACCATGACGAGGCCGTTGCTCTCGTGTGCGCCGCGCTGACCGGTTGGGATCTGTCAGTTCCTGCGGCTCCTCGGGAGCGTCGCCTCGACGAGGATGCCACCGTCTCGAACCGTTCCATGCTGGCTGTGACTCAGCGTGACCTTGAGCAGGTTGCCGTGATTATGGGCGTTCCTGGTTTCCGGGCCGGCACCCGTCGCCGCAGCGATATTGGCGTGTTGTCGTCGGTGTTGGGTGGCGGTTCATCGTCGCGACTGTTCCAGGAGATTCGCGAAAAGCGCGGCTTGGCGTATTCGGTGGATGCCTTTCCCGTGTACTACTCGGATGCGGGTGCGTTCGGGATGGCTGCGGGTTGTGCGCCCAAGGCGGTGGCCGAAGTGACACAGTTGATGCGGGACGGACTTAACCAGATTGCCGCCGACGGCATCACCGAGGTGGAATTGCGTCGTGCGCGGGGCCAAATTTTGGGTGGTTCCACGCTGGCCCTGGAGTCGACGGATTCACGCATGAACCGCCTGGGCCGCGCCGAATTCATGGGCGTCTATCGTGACTTGGATGAGACGGAACGCCTGCTGAACTTGGTCACTCCCGACACGGTTCGTGCGGTGGCCGCAGAGCTTGCCGAACAGCCGTACACGGTCTCGGCTGTCGGCGATGTAACCGACGCTACGTTCGCGCACCTCGTCTAGAAACGGGTTTGTCGAGGTCGCTGCGGAACACCCGCAGGATGACTGATGCTGCCAGTGCGGTGATGAACACATAGGTCACGGTCAGCGCCTGCAGTTGCCCGCCGAACAGGGTGTCTGCGGCGAGGCCTGCGATGAGGATCGAGAATTCGCCTCGTGGGGTCAGAAACGCGCCGGCACGAATCCAGGCCCGACTGTCGGACATGTTTCCCGCAATGTTGCGGCCGACGAGCAGTTTGCCCGCGATTCCTAGTACTGCGAGAAGCAAGCCCAGCGGAAGTGCGTTGAGCATGTCCATTGGGTTGACGCTGAGCCCAAAGAAGACGAAGAAGATCGCGGCGAATAGGTCGCGCACAGGGGACAGGCGGGCGCGGACGGCGGTGGCGACTTCGCCGGTCAGCACAAGCCCCACGAGGAACGCCGCGATCGCGCTCGAGAACCCGACCGATTCGGCGAAACCTCCGGCGACCAACGCGGCGCCAAATACGGACAGCAGCAGCGCGCCTTGGGCTTGTGTGTTGATAATGCGGCTGAGTGCACCCGCCCCGCGGAATGACAGCAATAGGGCAACGCCCGTCATGCCCAGCGCCAGACCGACCGAGAGGAACCCGGTGAGTGCGCCGAGTCCCGCGATGAGGCTCGAGACCAGCGGCAGGTAGGGGGCAAGCGTGAGGTCTTCGACGATGAGCACTGTGGTCACACGGCGGGACAGCTCGGACCGTTGCCATCCTGTTTCTTTCATCATCTGTGACGAAATTCCCGACGAGCTGACATAGGTGATTCCGCCGAGCACTACCGCTCCGACGAATCCCCATCCCAGCAGCAAGCCGATTATGGCCCCGGGTACGGCATTGAGCGCAAAGTCGATCGCGCCGATACTTTTGCGTTCCATGAATGCGCCGACGAGGTTCGGGCCGGAGTGTTCGAGTCCCAGCATGAGCAGCAGCAGGATTGCTCCCAGCTGCGCACCGGTGTTGAGGAATTCCTCGCTGAAATTCATGGGGGCGATACCGCCGTCGCCGAGTGCGACTCCCACGGCGAGATAGAACGGGACGACCGAGATGCGCATGCGAACTGCGAGGAAGGCGAACAGCCCGAGGACCAACAGGGTGAAGCCGATTTCGCTCAGCGTGACGCTCGCGGTGTCACTGAGGGCGGCGGCCACTGTGGTCGGGTTCATGTTCTTATTATTGCGTGTCGAATATTTCCTCGGTGTTGCGGGAATACAGATACCCCTGGGGGTATTATTTAGGGAGAGTTCATCAAAGGAGCATCCGTGGGAAATCACAAAACCTTCGTCATCGTCGGCGGTGTCGCCGGCGGCATGTCTGCGGCAACCCGACTGCGTCGACTGGACGAAACCGCTGACATCATCGTCATCGAGCGCGGAGCGGACGTGTCCTTTGCCAACTGTGGACTTCCGTATCACATCGGCGGAATCATCCCGAAGCGTGAAGCACTTGAGCTGCAGACCCCGACAAGCCTGGGCCGTCGGTTCCGCATTGACGTGCGAGTCCGCACCGAAGCCATTGCGATCGACCGCACCAATCGGGTCATCACCACCCGCGACCTCGTCACCGGCGGGGAAACCCTGATCACGTATGACGCGCTGGTTCTCAGTCCCGGTGGCGCCGCAGCCCGCCCCGAAATTCCCGGTGCCGAGAAAACACTGACACTGCGTGACCTGTCGGACATGGACGCCATCATCACCCGACTCGACGGCGCGTCGAAAGCCGTCGTCCTCGGCGCTGGCTTCATCGGGCTCGAAGTCGCCGAAAACCTGCGACACCGCGGAATCGCCGTCACTGTGGTCCAATCCGGACCCCAAATCTTTACACCGCTGGACCCCGAATTCGCGTGGCTATTGCAGGCCCGAATGGCGGCCAACGACGTCAAAGTCCTGCTCAACCGACAGGCCACCGAAGTCACCGACACCCACGTGATGCTCAACGATGGCACTCAGCTCGAGGCAAATCTGGTGATCTCGGCAATCGGAGTTCGACCGGATTCGGCGTTGGCCGAAGGCCTCGACACCTTGCCGAATGGGGCCATCATCGTTGACGACCAGCTGCGAACATCAGACCCGAACATTTGGGCCGTCGGGGACGCCGTCGCCAAAGCCACCGATAACGGGCTCGCCATGGTGCCCCTCGCGGGCCTGGCCAACCGTCACGGTCGACTCAGTGTTGTGTGGCTGCGTGAATTCCTCAAGGGATACCGTGGCGGCGTCATCGTCATCTCTCACGATGTTGTTCTCGTCGAGGAAACTGTCAACCGCGTGTTCTATCTGGACGCTAACCGTTCCTGCATCGATGTGTACAACATGGGCTGGAAACATTACCTGCGCCAGCGTGAAGCCGATGAGGAACGTCGTAAGAAGGAACGCGTCAACGTCGAAAAGAAAGCGACCGCACTGCAACTTCAGGCCGCAAAATTTGGGGCAAAGGCGTCCAAGGCTGCTGCCGCGCACCAGATGGTGGCACGCGCCGAAAAGATGCTGTCAGGTCTGGACGAGGTTCGTGCCGTCGATCGCGTCGCGAAGCTGCGTTTCCCCGAGCCCGCAGCCTGCGGCCGAACTCCCTTGATGGCTGAGAACCTGTCCAAGAGCTACGGCTCGCTGGAAATCTTCACCGCCGTCGACTTGGCAATCGACAAGGGCTCACGCGTGGTCATCATTGGGCTCAATGGTGCCGGCAAGACGACCTTGTTGCGCATGTTGGCAGGCGTCGACGCTCCGGACACGGGACACATTGTCCCCGGTCACGGTCTGCGTGTGGGCTACTACGCACAGGAACACGAAACGCTCGACGTAAAGCGTTCCGTTCTGGAAAACATGCTGTCTGCGTCACCCCATTTGGGGGAAACCGAGGCGCGCAAGGTATTGGGATCGTTCCTGTTCACCGGTGACGATGCCACAAAACCAGCGGGCGTGTTGTCCGGTGGTGAAAAGACCCGACTCGCTCTTGCAACCCTCGTGGTGTCATCGGCCAATGTGCTGTTGTTGGACGAACCCACAAACAACCTTGACCCCGCGTCACGCGAGGAAATCCTCGGCGCATTGACCCATTACAAGGGAGCTGTAGTGCTGGTCAGCCACGATCCGGGTGCTGTCGAGGCGCTGAATCCCGAACGTGTCCTCATCATGCCCGAGGGTACCGAGGACATCTGGAGCCAGGATTATCAGGACCTCATCGAGTTAGCGTAGCCCTCCAGGCAGCATCCTCGTATTCCTCGTCCTGGCGTGCGGCCAGAGAACGTGGACGTGCCGACGGAGTGGGCGATTCGCCGCGCAGGTCACGGCGAATACCCCATCCCAGCGCGACAAATGCCATCAGGGCAAAGACGTACCACTGCAGTGCGTAGGACAGGTGTGGGCCCTCGTCCAGTACGGGTTTAGCGAAGGGTAACCCCAATTCGCCCTGCGGCGACTCGTCAGATATCTGACCAAACCAGACCGAAATTGCGCTGGGGTAACCTGCCACGAGTGTGGGGACATTGATCGTGGCGATTTGTCCATCGGGTGCGCTGCGTCCGGCGATTGTCGCCTCACTGGGATACAACCGTGCGGTGATAGTTACGGTGCCCTCCGGCACCGCAGGAACGTCCACAGGCGCCGAATTATCCGCGTTGGAATCCACCCAGCCCCGGTCGACAATGAACACCGAACCCTTGGTTGTGGTGAATGGGACCAGCATATGGAATCCGATTCGACCGTTCTGGGGGCGATTGCGGACAAACACGGTGGCTGCAGCGTCGTATTCTCCGGTCGCGGTGACGGGACTCCACTTTAGACTGTCGTCCTCGACATCGCCGTCGGGTACGACGGACGTAACATCACGGGGTTCGGCATCGTAATTTGCGGTGAGTAAAGCGATCTGTGCTTGGGCCTCGACCCGGCGGGCGAATTGCCACTGACCGAGGGCCACACAGACCACCGCGAACAGCACGGTGAACGCCAGATATCCGCGCCATTGACGCGAAAGCAGTGCAACGAGATATTTCATGCCTGTGGTCCGGAAAGGCTGGGGAAATGCGGTGTTGCCTGTGCGTGACGTCGCGCATCGGGCGACTTAACGATGTTCGCGGCCATGACGGCGATTGCCGGCAAAATGATGACACCTGCTGCCGGCAGTAGTACCCACCATCCGGGAACCACGAAACACAGCGCGAGGCACACCAATCGGGCGATCATGGCGATGAGGTACGACACCATCCGCGAAGAACGCTCCTCGGCCGGAGATTGGGGGAGCGTGGTGATCGATTGCGTCACTTTAGCCACATCTTCCAGTGTATCCCCGCTACGCTTAGGGCATGACGTCAGCACGCACAGTTCTTATCACCGGCGGTAACCGTGGCATTGGATATGCCATTGCAGAGCGCTTTATCGCCGATGGTCACCGAGTCGCCGTGACCGCACGATCCGGGTCGGGCCCCACTGGTTCGATGACCGTAATCGCCGATGTCACCAATGCAGAATCTCTCGATGCGGCACTGACACAGGTTGAGGCAGAGCTTGGACCGATCGAGGTACTCGTGGCTAATGCGGGTATCACCAAGGACACCCTGCTGTTGCGTATGACCGAAGACGATTTCGAGAGTGTTATCGACACCAACCTCACGGGTTCGTTCCGTCTGGTGAAGCGCGGAATCAAGTCGATGCTCAAAGCGCGATTTGGTCGCATCATCTTCATTTCCAGTGTCGTCGGGCTGTATGGAAGCCCCGGACAGATCAATTACAGCGCGTCGAAGAGCGCCCTCGTCGGTTTCGCTCGCTCGTTGACTCGCGAAGTCGGTTCACGAGGCATCACTGCCAACGTTGTAGCGCCTGGTTTCATTGAGACCGATATGACCGCCGCTCTGCCCGAGGCGCAGCAGGCCGAATATCAGCGAAACATTCCTGCCGGACGATTCGCGCAGCCGTCAGAGGTCGCCGCTGCCGTTGCGTGGTTGGCATCGGATGACTCGGGCTACATCTCGGGCGCCGTGATTCCCGTCGACGGTGGCCTGGGGATGGGTCACTAAGGCGCGCATCTCAGGAGGTCGTACAAGGCCTCTAACCCCGGCCCGACATACGACACTCAGCGAAATCCCGCGTTAACGGTCCGTTATGGTCGCAGTTGTCCAAGTAGGGGAATCACGCGTCGCAAGTCACGCGTGTTGATGCTGACATCGGCGCGTTCCCGAACAATGGGCTTTGCACAAAATGCCACACCCACCGCCGCGACTGCCATCATGGCGAGATCGTTCGCCCCGTCACCGACCGCAATGGTGGCGTCCCTGGGTACGTCAAATTTGTGTGCCAGCATGACCAGCGCATCCGCCTTGGCCTGCGCGTCGACGATATCGCCGAGCACACGGCCGGTCAGTTTTCCGTCAACAATCTCAAAACGATTGGCCGCCCACCAATCGAGTCCCCACTCACGAGCCAAAGGGTCCAAAATTTCGTGGAATCCACCGGAGACGGCGGCAATGACTCCCTCAGCCTCATGAACGGCCGCAATGAGGTCTCGAGTCCCGTTGGTCACGCTGATGTCCTGCACGACGGATTCCAATTCCGAGACGGGAAGACCTGCTAATGTCGCAACGCGTTCCCGCAGTGAGCTCGCAAAATCAAGTTCACCCGCCATTGCACGTGCCGTAATGCGTGTGACCAGTTCGCGGGAACCTGCACGATCGGCAATTAATTCAATGACTTCGTCATCGATGAGGGTCGAATCTACGTCACAGACAACGAGAAAGCGTGACATAGGACTCCTTTATTCGACGCGTTGTCCCTTTTCGACAACGACGATTCCGCTGGGAGTCACCGTGAAACCGCGAGAACGGTCGAGGTCGTGATCGACACCCACCGTAGCCCCAGCAGCAACGACAACATCCTTATCCAGAATAGCCCTGCGAACCGTGGCACCCGCGCCGACCGTTACACGTTCGAACAGGATCGCATCGGTGATCGTCGCGCCGGGTGACACCTGAACCCAGGGTCCCAACACACACCGTTCCAATGTGGCACCGGATACAACAACGCCCAGCGACACGATGGAATCAGTCGCCGTACCACTGCGACCCTGGTCGTCACGGACGAACTTTGCCGGCGGAGAATTCCACTGCTGGCTGTAAATGGGCCATTCACGGTTGTAGAGGTTGAAAACCGGCAGCGGCATGATGAGGTCCTGGTGTGCCTCGAAGAATGAGTCAATCGAACCCACGTCACGCCAGTAGTTGCGGTCACGGTCGGTAGAACCGGGTACGTCATTGCGAATGAAGTCATAGACATAGGCCTCGCCCTTGTCCACGAACGCGGGAACGATATCGCCACCCATGTCGTGCTTAGAATCGGGGAGTTGCCCGTCGCGGGTAACGGCATCGATTAGGACATCGGCATTGAACACATAGTTGCCCATGGACGCGAGGACCTCGCTGGGGGAGTCAGACAGGCCCTTGGCGTCCGCTGGTTTTTCGCGGAATCGAGCGATTTTTTCGGGGTTTTCGTCGTCGACCTCAATGACGCCGAACTGATCGGACAACGAAATGGGCTGACGGATACCCGCAACGGTTACGCCAGCGCCGTTTTTGATATGCGCCTCGATCATGGGACGGAAGTCCATGCGATACACGTGGTCCGCGCCGACGACGACGACGATATCCGGCTTCTCGTCTCGAATCAGGTTGAGGCTCTGCAGGATTGCATCCGCACTTCCCTGGAACCAATGTTTGCCGAGTCGCTGTTGGGCGGGCACAGAGGCGACGTAGGCATTGAGCATTCCCGACAGTCGCCAGGTCTGGGACACGTGTCGGTCGAGCGAGTGGGACTTGTACTGCGTAAGAACGACGATTTGTCGCAGATCCGAGTTGATGAGGTTCGAGATGGCGTAATCGATCAGTCGATATTCCCCCGCGAACGGAACCGCAGGCTTAGCGCGGTCAGACGTGAGCGGCATCAAACGCTTACCTTCACCACCGGCGAGGACAATTCCGAAAACTTTAGGGCTCGTCATAACCACACACTAGGGGCTGGCACCCAAATGCGCTAGCGTTTTGACATGCGAGTTAACGTAATCACCAAGGAATATCCGCCCGAGATATACGGTGGTGCAGGAGTCCACGTCACCGAGTTGGTGTCAGCTCTTCGTTCCCACATTGATGTTCAGGTCAGTTGCTTTGGCCGCGAGCGCACAGAGGACGGGACGACGGCCTATTCCGCTCCGTCTGAATTTGCCGATGCGAACGCTACCATGGCAACACTCGCAACAAATTTAACTATGGTCGAACCAGCAGCGGGTGCCGATGTCGTGCATTCACACACCTGGTATGCCAATGCGGCAGGTCACCTTGCGAGCCTCCTTCACGGAATTCCCCATGTCATTACAGCCCATTCGCTCGAACCCTTGCGTCCGTGGAAGGCCGAACAGTTGGGTGGGGGATATCGGGTTTCCAGCTGGATCGAGAAGTCGGCATACGAGGGCGCCGCGGCAATCATTGCGGTCAGTGATGGTATGCGCGCCGACATTTTGCGGTCGTACCCCAGCGTTGATCCCAAGAAGGTTGTGACAATTCACAACGGAATCGACCTCGAAAGCTGGGCGCGCAATGTCGATCACGATGTAGCCCGTGGTTTGGGTATCGATCCGGAACGCCCCACTGTAATTTTCGTGGGCCGAATCACCCGTCAAAAAGGTCTGCCCTATCTGTTGGCCGCGTGCGAATTGCTTCCCGCGTCTGTGCAAATCGTGTTGTGCGCCGGCGCTCCCGATACTCCCGAAATCATGGCAGAAGTCACCGCGGCCGTCGACGCTCTGCGTGAACAACGTGATGGCGTTGTGTGGATTGATCGGATGCTGTCTCGCGCCGAGTTGACCGTCGCGTTGAGTGTGTCCGATGTGTTTGTGTGCCCCTCTATTTACGAACCTTTGGGTATTGTCAACCTCGAGGCCATGTCCTGTGGCGTAGCAGTTGTGGGAACAGCGACAGGGGGAATTCCCGAGGTCGTCGACGATGGTGTCACGGGCCGTCTCGTGCCCATTGAACAGGTTTCCGATGGGACGGGAACGCCGGTCAATCCCGAGCAGTACATTGCCGATTTGGCGCGAATTCTCACCGAGGTGGTAACGGACCGCGCCCTGTGCGAGCAGTACGGTCGTGCAGGACGCGCACGGGCCGAAGAACACTTCACCTGGGACGCAATCGCCGAGAAGACGCTCGCGCTATATGCCCGCGTGACCGCCTAGGCTAGACCCATAATGACGTCAGTACTTAATTTTCACAACGTTTCTGTTATCCGCGATGACCACACGATCCTGTCGGGAATCAATTGGGTAGTTAACCCCGACGAGAGGTGGGCGGTTATCGGCCCCAACGGCGCGGGCAAGACCACGCTCTTGCAGCTCGCTTCGGCTCATGCGAAGCCGACTACCGGTGAGGCCACGGTCATTGGCGAAAGCATTTCTGCTGACGATGTGGCCGAATTGCGCACCCGCCTGGGGTTTTCGTCAACGGCTGTTGCCCGCCTTATTCCGGATAGCGAATCAGTGCTTGACGCTGTCATGACCGCAGCGTGGGCCGTGACTGCACGTGCGAACGAGCAGTACGACGACATCGACGAAAAGCGCGCCATGCGCGTATTGGCCGAGTGGAAACTCGACCACCTCGCGACTCGCGCCTTTGGAACCCTGTCCGATGGCGAACAAAAACGTGTTCAAATCGCACGGTCGATCATGACGGACCCCGAAATTCTGTTCCTGGATGAACCCGCGGCGAGCCTCGATTTGGGCTCTCGCGAGGAATTGCTCGGGATGTTGGACGGTTTTGCGTCAATGCGTACCGCACCCGCCATGATTCTCGTCACCCATCACGTCGATGAAATCCCCGCTGCGTTCACCCACGCTCTCGTTCTCAAAAACGGTTCGGTTGTGTCCCAGGGGCAAATTCAGGACGTCGTGACTTCATCGGTTCTGACCGAGGCATTTGGCGTCCCCCTGCATGTTGAACACGTCAATGGGCGCTTCAGTGCACGGGGAATCCGTTAAATCTGATATAGTTATTTTTTGGCGCGTTTTGCGCATCAACTTTGAGACAAAAGGTAATCATGAAGGCTGACATTCACCCCGCATACAACGCTGTGGTATTCCGCGACCTTGCAAGCGGCGAGGCTTTCCTCACCCGCTCGACCGTGTCGTCGGACAAGACGATCGAATGGGAAGATGGAAACACCTACCCCGTCGTAGACGTCGAAATCTCGAGCGCATCGCACCCCTTCTACACGGGCAAGCAGCGCATCATGGACTCGGCGGGACGCGTCGAGAAGTTCAACCAGCGTTACGCCGGTTTCGGACAGTAACCACACTCAGTTCATACTGATGGCCACCCCTCGGGGTGGCCATCAGTGTTTTTGTGGTGCTTATGCCTCGTAGACGGGCCAGGTGCGAATGGAACAGTCCAGGATCATGTTGTGGTGCTTATGCCTCGTAGACGGGCCAGGTGCCAGGTCCGGGGCGTGATGCGTTGCGACCGTTTCGAGCGGCCCAGTCTGCGTAGGATTCTGCTTGTTCGCGTGCCCAGCGGGCAATATTTGCGTGGAGTTCAGCGGGAGTGCCCTGCAGGTTGGCATCGTTGGCGAATTTCTGTGCGATTGCCAGCAACACGCGGCCCGCAGCTACAGCATCAGAACGCGCCTCGTGTGCGTCGTCGAGAGTCACACCGTAGGTGTCACACGCGGCAATCAGAGTGCGGGACCCCTTGCGATAGGTATCAACCTTTTTATCGATGATCAACGGGTCGAAAATGGGGGAGGGCTCGTCCAGTGGTTCAAGCCCGTTGCGCAACGCGTCGAAATGGAGCAATGAGAAGTCGTAGGTCGCGTTGTAGGCCACGACCGGAATCCCTTGGGCAAAGAGTGCGCGGAGTGTGTTGAGGACCTCAGAAACGACCTCAACGGCGGGACGACCCTCGGCAAGGACGCGCTCGGTGGTGTAACCATGAACCTCGGCCGCGCGGTCGGGAATTGGAACACCAGGGTTGGCAACCCAGGATGTGCTTTCCACAACATCACCGCTCGCGTCCAAAACACCGACGAACGCGGTTACCACCCTTTCGCGGGTGACATCCAAGCCTGTCGTTTCTAGGTCAAATACGCCGATGCGTTCCCATTGAGTCATGAGAACAGCGTAGCGTTGACCACCCTCACGGACCGAGGACCAGCCAGTGCCATCCACGTCCCTCTAGTGCGATGGTCAGTTCTCCGTGGTCGTTTGTGGCGCCGATGGGCTGCCCCGAAACTGAATCGAGCAGAGTCACATTGGCGTGACCCACGCTGATCGTGACGGACTCGGGCGAGTTCGCAAACGAGAAAACGCACAGGACCGTATCGCCTCGTCCGTGTTCCGGCGCGCGCAGGAACGAGAGGACACTGTCCTGCGAGGCTGTGACGAGCGTCATAGTTCCCGTGCCGAAGACGCCGAGGCGGTGACGCAGCGCCAGCATGTCACGAGTCCACGACAGCAGAGAAGTCGGGTCGTTGCGCTGAGCCTCGACGTTGATGGCGTGGGGGCCAAATGTCTCGGTTGAGACCAATGGCAGGTAGAGGTCCGCGGGTTTCGCGCTCGAGAAGCCAGAATTCTGAGTGTTATCCCACTGCATCGGAGTGCGTGAAGCATCACGGTCATCCAGCCAGATGTCATCGCCCATACCGATTTCGTCGCCGTAGTAAAGGAAGGGGCTTCCAGGGAGCGACAACAGCAATGCGTTCGCAAGTTCCAGTTGGCCGCGATCGTTGTCCAAGAGCGGGGCAAGACGTCGCCGAATTCCCACGTTCACCGTCATGCGGGGATCGGGGGAGTACCACTCGTACATCTGTGCTCGCTGCTCGTCCGTGACCATTTCCAGAGTCAGTTCGTCGTGATTGCGCAGGAAAACACCCCAGGCTGCCCCTGACGGAACCTCGGGGAGTGATTGCAAGGTTCCCACGAGGCCCGCGGCGGAACCCGAGCGCAACGAATAGAAGATGTGGGGCATCACGGGGAAATTGAATGCCATGTGGCATTCGGGAGTCTCGGCTGACCCAAAATAGTCCACGACTTCGTGCGGCTGCTGGCAGGCCTCGGCGACCAACATTCGACCCGGATATTCGAGGTCCATCATCGCGCGCAACTTCTGAATGAAGGCGTGAGTGGGCGGCTCGGATTCGCCAGTGTTGCCCTCCGACACATAGAGGTAGGGAATCGCGTCGAGACGGAATCCGTCAACGCCCTTGTCCAGCCAATAACGCGCGATATCCAGAACTGCATCGTGCACGGCAAGGTTTTCAAAGTTGAGGTCCGGTTGGTGCGAGAAGAAGCGGTGCCAGTAGTACTGACCACGAACCTCGTCGAACGCCCAGTTCGAGGTCTCGGTGTCCGTAAAAATAATGCGAACATTTTCGAACTTCTTGTCTGTATCACTCCAGACATAGAAATCACCGAAAGGCCCCTCGGGATTTGCGCGTGATTCCTGGAACCACATGTGCTGGTCCGAGGTGTGGTTGATAACAAAATCAATGACGACGCGCATGCCGCGGTCGTGGGCACCCTGCAGGAATTCGTCGAAGTCTGCGGTCGAACCGTACGTCGGTAGGACCTCAAGATAGTCGGCAACATCGTATCCGCCATCACGCAACGGAGACTGGAAGAACGGGGGCAACCAGATGGCGTCAATGCCCAACCACTGCAGATAGTCGAGCTTGTCGATCATGCCGCGAAAATCACCATAACCGTCACCGTTGGTGTCCAAAAATGATCGGACCATTACTTCGTAGAAGACGGCCTTGCGGTACCACTCTGGATCGCTGGACAGGGTGATGGTGGATGTGTTCACGAGAACCTTTCAAAAGCACAAAACGCAGCACGACAAAAATATTGCGCCCCTATAAACTAGTCGAATGACCGTTGTCTATCCCTATCCCGAGGTTCTCGCGAGTCGAGCGGCAACCGAACATTTCGCCATGATTTCGGGATCGGACACACATTGGTGGACGTACTCCGCCGGAAGCGACGCTCCGACGATTGTGTTAATTCATGGATTCCGTGGCGATCACCACGGATTGGAGCTTTTTGCGTGCGCGCTCAGCGAATACACGGTGATTGTTCCCGACCTGCCGGGTTTCGGTAGTTCCTCACCTTTTGAGTCTGAAGATCACACCATCGAGGAATACGGAACGTGGCTGCGTTCGTTCCTCGAACACACAGGGACCGTGAATGCACCTGTGTTGGGTCACTCATTTGGTTCGATCGTGGTGTCATGCGGCCTGCGCGGTCCTCGTACTGCCCCTATCGTGCTGGTGAATCCCATCGCACAGCCCGCACTCGAGGGGCCCAACAGAATCGCAACACAAGTCGCATCACTGTGGTACGAGATTGGTGCCCGAATTCCCGTTAAACAAGGCCTCGCCATGCTGTCCTGGCCCTTTATGGTTCGCGCGATGAGCGTTCTTATGGCCAAAACAAAGGACAAGCCTCTGCGCCGCTGGATCCATGCGCAGCATGACATGTACTTTTCGAGTTTCATGGATCGCTCTGCACTGCTCGGGGCCTACTATGCATCGGTCACCGCCAATGTGGGCCAATTCGCCGCAGATATTTCGGCACCGACGCTCTTGATTGCTGCTGAACTTGACGATATTACACCGGTGAGCGTCCAGCACGACCTGTCGACGAAGTTCCCGCGCGCACAGATTCACGTGATTCCGGGCAGCGGGCATTTGGTGCACTACGAAGAACCAATCCTGGTTGCACAGCACATCCGCGAATACCTCGCCACTGTGTGAATTGAACTTGGGGGCGCCTTCGGTTTCCCTCGTTCGAGAGTGTTACGCGCGTCCGACGCCTACGCTAAGAACAGTCCCGTTCGTCATGGCCACTAATTCCTAGAAGGTCGTCGGAAAAACGTAGTGGGGATGCCCCGCTGCAGCCCAGATTACGCCGAATTCCTCGAGAGCCTCGTCCACGATTGTTGTCAAGCGTGAGGGATGCCCGACGGGGGCCACGCCCCCAATGGGCTGTCCTGTGTGCAACCTCACAAATTCCGCCCCCGGACGAGTGATCTCCGAAACGCCTAAGGCGGCAGCCAAACGCTGCGTATCAACCCGATGGGCGCCCGACGTCATCACCAGGAGTGGTGCACCGTCGGCTTCGAAAACCAGCGAATTGGCAATCTGGCCCACGCTGATGCCTAACTGTTCTGCTGCTGCCACAGCGGTCGGCGACGATTCTGTGGTTTCGACGATGACACCTGCGACGCCGGCACGATCTAATTCCTGGCGAACCTTGACTCCGTTGGGGTGCAGGTTCTCTACGACGGTGAAGCCCATTAGGAAATGTGCTCCTCTCGGTGCTCGAGCGGTTGCTGATCTTCAAAATCTGCCAATTCGGGCGAACTTGTCTCGATGTCCAACTCGTCGTTAAAGCGAATCAGCTCGAGACCGGTGTCCGAATGCATAAATGAGTGAACGGAACCGTTGGGAATTTTTTCGTGCCAATATTGCCCCGGAACTGCGCCCTGTAGTGCCGCACGAATGACACCACCATGAACCACCATGAGTATTCGCTTGCCCGGGTGTTCGGCTGCAATGACGTGCATTGCGGAAAGTACCCGGTCGAACACTTCGTCCTTGGTTTCGCGACCAGGTACCGGGGTGTTACCTGGAAAGCGGGCCTCGAGTTCGGCACCGGTCAGACCCTCGGCTTCACCATAGTTTCGTTCGACAATCGCGGGCTCGATGACAGGTTCGGGGTGCCCGATTTCCGCCCCAATAATCAGAGCCGTTTCGTGGGCACGTGACAGTGGGCTACAGACAATTTGGTCCCAGTGATGCCGAGCCAGCTTCCGACCCGTCTCGCGGGCCTGTGTGCGCCCCAGATCGTTCAGGGGGATGTCCGTGGAGCCCTGAATCCGGCCCGCCCTGTTCCAGTCGGTTTCACCGTGTCGAACCAAAGAAAAATATGTCACATCCCGATTCTATTCATCTGGCTCCGAGCCGGTGACTAATGTTGTGGCGGGGAGGTGCAGTGTGCACAGGATCGACATTTCAGATGTTTCGGGCGGCGAATTCGACGACTTTCTGCATCTCACGGATGTAGCACTGCGTCGAAAGCTCGAACCGGAACGCGGCATCTACCTCGCGGAATCCGTCAAAGTTCTCACCAGGGCCCTCAGAGCTGGCCACACACCACGCGCCGTCGTGACCCAGGAAAAGTGGCTTCCGCAACTTGAACCGTTGCTCGCCGACTATGACGTTCCCGTCTATGTCGGACCGGCCGACGCTATTGAATCAATTACCGGTTTCGACGTGCATCGTGGGGTAATCGCCAGCATGCATCGACCCGTGTTACCTGAGCTTGCGGCCCTCGTTGCCGATGCCCGACGTGTCGTGATTTTAGAAAATATTGTCGACCACACCAACGTCGGTGCGATATTTCGCAGTGTGGCTGCCTTGGGCGCCGATGTCGTTCTCGTGTCGCCGGAGTGCGCGGACCCGTTGTACCGCCGCAGCGTTCGGGTGTCGATGGGTACGGTATTTCAGGTTCCCTGGACTCGCCTGACCGAGTGGCCGAGGGGAATTAAGGAACTTCAACGACTCGGTTTTACGATCGCTGCATTAGCACTCGATGAACGCGCCATCACCCTTCGTGAATTCATTGCCGAAAACCACGGCAAGGTTGCGCTGGTTTTGGGGACCGAGGGGCACGGCTTGGCACCGGAAACGATTGCTGTCTGTGACCGCACCGTGATGATTCCCATGCAGCAGGGAATCGATTCACTCAATGTCGCCGCCGCGAGCGCCGTCGCGTTGTATGCGCTGTCCGAATCTGAGCAATAAGAAAGGCCCCCAACCTAAGTTAGGGGCCTTACTGTGCGCGAAGGGGGACTTGAACCCCCACGCCCTTACGGGCACTAGCACCTCAAGCTAGCGCGTCTGCCATTCCGCCACCCGCGCAGGTGTTGTGTAGCAACGAGTACGACATTAGCACGATGTTCGCCAGAGTTAAAACCAGACTGTGGTCTAGCATGACGAGTGGGGCCGATTTGGTCGTGTACTCGAGACGGAAACAGTGAACATGGATTTTTTTGGCATCAACAAACTCGCTGAGGCTTTGCTCCTGGGGCTCATCCAGGGTGTGACCGAGTTTCTGCCGATTTCTTCTTCAGCCCACCTGCGAATCGCCGGGCTGTTTATGCCATCGGGGGAGGACCCTGGCGCGACGTTCACGGCAATCACTCAAATCGGTACCGAATTGGCCGTTCTGTTGTATTTTGCGGGAGATATCCTTCGCATTATTCGTGTCTGGTGGGCTTCGCTTGTGGGTCGCATTCACAAGTCTGCGCCCGCCCTCACCGCCGACGATCGCGCGGACGCTCGCCTGGGTTGGTACATCATTGTGGGGACAATTCCCATCGCGGTTCTCGGCCTTGTTTTTCAGGACGAAATTCGGTCAACTTTCCGTTCGCTATGGATTGTCGGAACGGTGCTCATTGTGTTTGGGCTGATTCTGCTCGTCGCCGATCTTGCGGGACGTAAAATTAGGGACATCCGATCAATGGGGACATCACATGGACTGGTTTTGGGTCTTGCCCAGGCGTTAGCCCTGATTCCCGGCGTTTCTCGCTCGGGCGCCACCATCTCGATGGGTCTCGCTTTGGGCTACACTCGACAGGCCGCGGCCCGATTTGCCTTCTTGTTGGCAATTCCTGCTGTCCTCGCGAGTGGAATCTACGAGCTTGTTCACGCCATCAACGAACCGTCTAATTCGTTTAGCGGAGTAGAAACGTTGGCAGCAACCGTACTTGCCTTTGGCGTCGGATGGTTGGTCATTGCATTCCTGATGCGCTATCTGGAAAAGCGTTCGTTTATGCCCTTCGTCATCTGGAGAATTGCGGTCGGTGGCGCACTTCTGATTGCACTCTCGAACGGCTTTATTACCGACGGTGCTTAGTTCTCCGGGGTTTCTCCCGAATCGCGCAGAAACTTCTCAAATTCCTCGGCCAAGGCATCGCCGCTCGCTTCCGCTGAAGTTTCGGCATCGCGCTTTTCCTCCAGCTGGGCAATGTATTCGGTCAGGTCATCGTCGCCCGCGACCATGTCGTTGACACCCTTCTCCCAATTCTCGGATTCGACATCAAGCTGGGTTGTGTCGAGCTCAATACCGGTAATCTCCATAATTTTCGTCATGAGGGCGCGAGCGACCTTGGGCGAGGGGGAATTGTGAACGTAATGCGGCACCGAGGCCCATACGGCGACACTGGGAATCCCGACCTGTTCCGCGAATTGGGCAAAGACCGTAGGGATTCCAATCGGACCTTCGTACTGTGACCGTTCACATCCCAGGGCGGCGCGAACTTCCGGGTTGTCGCTGGTGCAGGTGACCTCGATCGGGCGAGTGTGTGGCACATCGGCGAGCATGCTGCCCACCACAATGATTCCCGTGATGTCGGCGGCGAGTGCCTCGTCGAGGAATGTTGCGGCAAAAGTGGGCCATGAACGGGACGGTTCCGTACCCAGAAGCACCATCGCGTTGGTCGCGATATCGGCGGGGACAAAGAGGCTCGCTGTCGGCCAGTGAATCCGCCGGTCATCATCGGTTGTGAATTCAATCGTGGGCCGAACCAACTGGTAGTCGTAATACAGCTCGGTTTCCACCGAAAAGCCTTGAACCAAATCGAATCGGTCGATGACGGCTTTCACCGCGGTGCTGGCAGCCTCACCCGCATCGTTCCAGCCTTCGAACGCCACAATCAGTGGGCGACCGGTGGAAATGGAAAAATTCGTCATCTGGACCTCCACGTTTAAGCCTATTCCTCGTCGTCTGGACACTGCGGTGACACCCTAGACTCGTGTGTTGTGAGCGCACAATTTCCCTCCGCTGTTTTGTGGGACCTCGACGGTACCCTGATCGACTCCGAACCCGCGTGGATTGACGCGGAACGTGACCTGGCGCTGGAGCACGGTGTGGAGTGGACTGACGTCGACGGTCTCAGCCTTGTCGGTAAGGGACTTTTGGATTCTGGTCGCTACCTGCAAGCGCGGGGTATCGATCTGGAACCCGAGGTCATCGTGGAGCGTCTCGTTGCCTCGGTCGAAACCCACTTGCGTTCTCACATACCGTGGCGTCCAGGCGCACGGGATCTGCTGCAATCCGTTCAGGATGCGGGAATTCCGCAGGTTTTGGTCACCATGAGCTACCGCTCTCTCGCGCAAATCGTGATTGACGAGTGTGGTTTTTTTACGGCGTCCATCACGGGCGATGAGGTTACGCATTCCAAGCCACACCCAGAGCCGTATTGGGCAGCAGCCTCAGCCATCGGTGTACCGATTCTCGAGTGTGTCGCGTTCGAGGACTCGGTTCCCGGCACCAGCAGCGCCGTTGCGAGCGGGGCAACGACTATCGCTGTTCCGCTGCACGCACCGCTTCCCGAGCGTCCCGAGAATTATGAGTTGTGGCACTCGTTGGTGGGTCGATCGTTCGACGATATTGTTTCCGCTTATTCAGCAAGAAAGGGTCAGTCATGACCACTCCCCACGTACGAGGACCTTTCGTTTTCGGTGACCGAGTTCAACTGACGGACGCCAAGGGCCGCAAGGTGACGATGACTCTGACGGAGGAGGGCGGATTCCACTCGCACCGCGGAGTGTTGTTGCATGCAGACCTCGTGGGACTTCCCGAGGGTAGCGTTGTGGCGAATTCGTTCGGAGTCGAATACCTAGCTCTGCGCCCCTTGCTCGCGGATTTTGCCATGTCGATGCCGCGTGGCGCCGCGATTGTGTACCCCAAGGATGCTGGCCAGATCGTGGCGTTTGCCGACATCTACCCCGGCGCACGGGTGGTCGAGGCCGGCGTCGGTAGCGGCGCCCTGTCGATGTCGTTGTTGCGCGCAGTAGGGTCCACCGGTGAACTCATCTCGTTTGAACGTCGCGCGGAATTTGCGGAAATTGCCGCGGGAAATATTGCGGCGCAGTTTGGCGGCGCACCCGAAAACCATCGCATCGTTTTGGGCGACCTCGCCGAGGCACTACCGGCAACGGTTGAGCCCGGCTCTGTTGACCGCGTGGTGTTGGATATGTTGGCTCCCTGGGAATGTCTGGATGCAGTTACCGAGGCGCTGGCACCCGGTGGTGTGCTCGTCTGCTACATCGCTACGGTCACACAGATGTCTCGTGTGGTGGAAGCCCTCCGCTCTCGCGGCGATTATGCCGACGCCGAATGCTCCGAGACGCTGGTCCGCACCTGGCACGTCGAGGGACTCGCCGTACGACCCGACCACCGCATGATCGCGCACACCGGTTTCCTCACCATTTCGCGCCGACTGGCCCCCGGTGCGGTCTTGCCGGTTCCTCAGCGCAAGAACAAGCCCGAATTTGCAGACGAAGATATCGAGGCGTGGACCCCCGGCTCGGTAGGGGACCGAACTCCCTCGGACAAGCGTCTGCGTAAGGCCGCGCGCAACGCCACGGAACTCGCCCAGCAAACCCTGCGCGAGGGTAATTAATTCTCTGGAATTACGCGAGGGAAGACCCTGAATCGCCGTGGCGCGATTAGGGTAAATACATGTCCACTCCACAGGATTCCGGTATCCGTTTCGACTCCACGGTGAGTCCCGAGGAACGCTATTTGTGCCTCGTTATGGCGTTACTCAGTACCTCCGCTGGGATGAGCAAGTCCGAAATCTTTCACAACGTCCGTGGATATCGAGAAACCTTTACGACGCAGGGCAGCAGCGATGCACTGGACAAGGTTTTCGAGCGCGATAAGGACACCATTCGTTCCGTTGGCTTCCCGTTGTCGGACAACGGCGCCGAGAATCCCGCCGATATTCGGTATTTCATCCGGCAAGAGGACTACGGCATGGAGTCCTTCAGCTCTACCGAGGTCAACATCCTCAACAATGCCTCGGCAATTTGGCATCAGTCCAGCCTGTCTGATGATGCCCGTGCATCAGCGCGACGCATCGCTGCTCTCGATGTCACAGCCAGCAGTGAGTTTTTGGGGTACGCCCCACGAGTCACTACGCATGACCCCGCATTCCCCGTGCTGACCGACCACATCGCGCGGGCCAAGGCAAGCAAATTCCTGTATCTGAAGCCCGGCGAAACACGTGTGGAAACACGCCACGTTTCTGGCCTTGGGCTAATTCAGTTTGAGGGCCACTGGATGTTGCACGGTTTCGATCACGCCCGTCAGGCCACGCGAAATTTCCTCCTGCAACGCATGGTCTCCCTGCCTGTTTCGGCTGGACGGTCACTGCACCCCGCACACGCGGAACACACCGAGGTCGCACTGCGGGAACTGCGGGAACTATGGGATTCGACCGCCGCACGGATTCATGTCACAGCAGGGTCCGAGGCCGAGGTTGTATTGAACAACCGCAGGGGCACCGAATCCCACGGTGACGGCATCCACGTCGTGCACTACGTAGACGAAGCGATATTCGCGGACCAGCTCTGTGCATTTGCCGATGATGTGCTCGTCGTGTCACCAGAATCCTTGCGCGACGCCGTGATCGGCCGTCTCACCCTCTTGGAGGCCCACCATGGCTAGACCGACTGGCGATTCAGCACGCGACCGTCTCGAGCTTTTTACCTGGATTTCTGCCTATCTTTTTCAGCATGGTGGCCGAGTCAGCGTCGATGAAGCTGCAGAAATTTATGGCACAACGCCTCAGAAGGTTGTTGCTGCAATTACCACGGTCGGATGTGCCGGCGCGTCGGGTGAGGCGTCCAAGGGTCTGCAACACGACATCTTTGACATCGACTGGACACTGCTGGAGTCCGAGGGTGTGATCCAGATTGTGGTTGCCGATGTTCTCACGAAGCCCGTTCAGTTTTCGGCAAAGCATCGAGCCACACTGCTCGCGGGTCTGAAAATCCTTGGTACACACCCGATGTATCGCAATTTGCCCGAGTATGCCTCTCTGTTGACGAAACTTGGGGGCACAGTCGATCCGGTTCCAGAACATATGGCAATCGATTTGTCGTCCGCTTCCACCACGGTCCGGAATCTCATGAGCGCTCAAGGTGTGTCGCGAATCCGTTTTGGTTATGTGAATAAGCAGGGTGGTGTGTCGGAACGCGAAGCCGATCCGTATCTGATCCACACCGAGGACAACGCCATGTACCTCAAGGCGTGGTGCTACAAGTCATCACAGGTCCGCACTTTTGATGTCGCGCGCATCTCGCATCTTGAGGTTCTGAACGTCCCTGTCGATGGCACACTCGTGAGCCCCTTTAGCTTGAACGAAAACCTTTTTGAACGCACTGACGACGACGTCGTTGCGACACTGTCGATGCCCGCCAGCGCTGTACCACTCATTACCGAATACATTCCTGCGGGGGAGTCAGCAACACTGTCGGGGGACCGCGCCTCTGTTCGCATTCCGTTCGTCCACCAGGGCCGACTCGTCCGACTCGTGATGGGGCTTCCCGGAACTATCACGATTGTCGACAACGCCGAAGCGCGTTCCGAAGTGTCTCGACGGGCGCGAAGTGCGCTCAATCGTTACGCCGATTTTGTCGCAGCACCATAGAATAAGAGCACTAAGGCAAAGGAGTCGCTCATGTGGGGCAACCTCAACGGATGGCACGCAGTCATCATTCTCGTCATCGTTTTGTTGGTGTTCGGTGCTCCTAAGCTTCCCGGTCTGGCCAAGAGCCTCGGACAGTCCTTGAACATCTTCAAGAACGAAATGAAGAACAAGGAACTGCCCGACACCGATGACTCCGCTTCGTCGGAAACTGCAGCCAAGAAGTAATCGTGGCGCGATCGCGCAACGCTGACGGCAGAATGTCGCTGGGCGAGCATCTCGTCGAATTCCGTAAGCGGCTCTTTATTGCTGCCGCCGCAATTGCGGCAGGCGCCATCGGCGGCTACCTCATTTCGGACTTTGTCTGGAATGCAATCGCAACACCTATCTTGGAGATCGCAGAGGCCAGCGGTCGTCTCGCGGAGATTAACTACACCTCCATCACCGAGGCATTTGACACCAAGATCGCAATTTCCCTGACGGTGGGAATCATTCTGACCAGTCCTGTCTGGCTCTATCAGATTTGGGCGTTCATTGTGCCCGCACTGGTTCGCAAAGAAAAACTGTATGTCGTCAGCTTCTTTGGGGCTGCGGTTCCCCTGTTCATCGCTGGGTGTTTGGCGGGTTGGTGGGTTTTCCCTCACGTTGTCGAACTGATGGTCGGATTTGCCCCACAGGAATCCACCACCCTCTTGACAGCAAAGTACTATCTCGACTTCACGGTGAAATTTATCCTGGCCATTGGTGTCGGCTTCGTCCTGCCGGTCTTCCTGGTGTTGCTGAACTTCGCCGGTGTCCTGACCGCTCGCGACATTCTCAAGGGATGGCGTTGGGCCGTTCTGTCCATCACCGTGTTTACCGCAATGGCGACACCGGCTGCGGACGTCTTGTCGATGTTTATTCTCGCGATTCCCATGCTCGCTTTGTACTTCCTCGCCGCCGGTGTCGCGTCAATTCACGACAAGCGCGTTGCACGTAAACAGGCACGAGTCCTCGGAGAATTTGCGTGAGCGAAGACCTGACACCTGCAGAGAAATATGCGCAGGCTCAGTCTCGGCTCAAACATCCACATCTCAGTCAATTCCGCGATCGCCTGTCATTCGACCTCGACACCTTTCAAATCGCAGCGTGTGAGGTACTCGAGGAAGGGCGCAGCGTGCTCGTTGCCGCTCCCACCGGCGCAGGCAAGACTATTGTCGCCGAATTTGCCGTGTACCTGTCGCAGGTGACGGACGCAGGCAAGACCTTTTACACAACGCCCATGAAGGCGCTGTCAAATCAGAAGTACAACGAGCTTGTGCTGGAATACGGACCCGAGAGCGTCGGTTTGCTGACGGGCGATACGTCCATCAACCCCAACGCCCGCATCGTCATCATGACGACCGAGGTTCTTCGCAACATGATCTATGCGGGCAGCAGCGCCTTGATGGACCTGCACTTCGTGATTCTGGACGAGGTGCACTTCCTCGCAGACAAGTTCCGTGGCCCCGTCTGGGAAGAAGTCATTTTGCACCTCCCGCCGAGCGTCAATTTGGTGTCGCTCAGCGCAACCGTGTCCAATGCCGAGGAATTCGGGGACTGGCTTCACGCCGTCCGAGGTTCAACCGATGTCATTGTCAGCGAGGACCGCCCCGTTCCCTTGTACCAGCATGTCTATTCCGGGGGAAACCTGTCCGACCTTTTCGAAGAGGGAGGGGAGTGGGCGAACCCGCCTCGTATTAACTACGACGTAATCCGTTTGGGGCATTCCTCGGGTAAACGCCACGGACATCACAACCGCGATCGTCGTGGTGGGCCCGTTGACATCGTCTGGACTCTGCACCAGCAGGGGCTGCTGCCGGGCATCTTTTTCATCTTCTCCCGGGTGGGGTGCGATCGCGCCGTTGCCGACATGCTGTATGCCGGCGCAGAGCTAACCACGCCCGAGGAGCGAGTGGAAATTCGTCGGGTAATCGACGAACGAACCGCTCATCTGCACTCCGAGGACCTGGCGTCGCTGGGGTTCGCCGAATGGGAAGAAGCCCTGTTGTGTGGCGTCGCCGCTCATCACGCTGGCCTCATTCCTGTATTCAAGGAAACCGTCGAGCATCTGTTCCGCGCGAAATTGGTCAAGGTTGTATTTGCCACGGACACACTGGCGCTGGGCATCAACATGCCCGCTCGTAGCGTTGTCATCGACAAACTGGAAAAATTCAATGGTGAGGCGCGCGTCCCAATCACATCGGGTGAATACACGCAGCTGACCGGCCGTGCGGGTCGTCGCGGTATCGACACGGAGGGCCATGCCGTGATTGTGTGGCGTTCCGGGATGAATCCCCACGCTCTGGGAGCTTTGGCTTCTCGGCGCAGTTATCCGTTGTACTCCTCGTTCAGACCCACCTACAACATGGCCGTGAACCTCATCGAGCGCTACGGTCGACAGGTCGCCCGTGAAATTCTCGAGGAATCACTTGCACAGTTCCAGGCTGACCGTGCGGTGGTCACGCTGGCACGTGACGTCAAAAAGAACACAGCAGCACTTGCCGACTACGACAAGGCGATGGAGTGCCACCTGGGCGACTTTGCCGTCTATTCATCAATCCGACGTGAACTATCGGACCTCGAGCGCAAAGACAACAATGCTGGTCCGGGCCCTGTGTCCGTCCGTCAGAAACGTCTCGCCCAGATCGAGAAACTGCGGTCCAGCCTGCGAAAGCACAGTTGTCATGCCTGCCCCGATCGCGAACAACACGCACGCTGGGCCGAGCGTTACTGGCGTCTGCGCAAGCAAATCGATACCGCAACGCGTGAAATCGAGGGCAAGACGGGGGCTATCGCGGTACGTTTCGACCGCGTATGCAACGTTCTGCACGAATTGGGTTACCTCGAAGAGCACAAGGGCGAAACCTTTGTTACCGAGGCGGGCGCCAACCTTCGCCGCATTTATGGCGAACGAGATCTGTTGGTAGCCGAATGCCTGCGTCGTGGCCTGTGGGACGCACTTGATGCCACCACACTCGTCGCTGTCGTGTCCTGTGTTGTCTTCGAGGCTCGCCGGGACGATGACAACTGGCAGATGGGTCGCCTGCCCAAGGGAAATTTCCCCTCCGTTCTGGTGGAAATGGAAAAGGCGTGGGATGCGCTGACTGAAATCGAGGATTCTGCCCGCTTGCCGGGCACTCCAGCCCTGGCAACAGGGCTCGCACTGGGCATGCAACGGTGGGCAAAGGGCCAGCGTCTAGATTCCGTTTTGCGTGAGTGCAATCTTGCGGGCGGAGATTTTGTGCGGTGGTGCAAGCAGGTCATCGATGGTTTGGATCAGATTTCTAAGGTGAGCACGGGCGATCTGGGAGAAACGGCGCGACAGGCCATCACCCTGATTCGACGGGGAATCGTCGCGGATTCGGCGACCTTGTAAATCATGTTGTTCCATCGCCAATTACTGCACGCGCTGCCGCAAGGGCTCGTTGGAGCATGGTTGATGGCGCTGTCGTTCCCCACTCCGGGTATCTGGGGTTTCATGTTCCTGGGTCTGGCATTACTTCTTCCGGCGTTTCGGTACATTGCCCTCGTCGAGTCCTTCCTGCTGGGCTCCGTCACCGGTTTCGTGTATTACGGCATCCTCGCCAAGTGGACCACGGTGTACCTAGGATTCCTTCCATGGTTCGGGTTGGTCGTCGTCCAAGCTCTAATTTTTTCCGCGGGAGCCGTTGCCTTGACTCTCGCGTGGCGTTTCGGGGATTCGTTCAGGCCACACACTGACTTCCCACGCACCACTCACCGCCCATTGACGGCGGACCTTGTTACGGCGGTGACTGTCGCTTCGGCCTGGACATTGCGGGAATCGCTGGCCGCCACGTGGCCATTCGGCGGATTTGCGTGGGGGAGAGTCATCCACTCACAGGCAGAAACCGCCGTCGGCCATCTTGTGACGCTCGTGGGAACATCAGTTGCGGGCACTGTCCTTGTAGCGGGAACTGTCTGGCTTGTCCTGGTCTGGACCGGAATGACCGACCGGCACCAGAAAGCACTTCGCAGTCTCGTCGCCGTCACCATCGTCGCGTCCATGATTCCCCTCGCGCAATTGTTCACGATCCCGTCTGCTGACACGATTCGAGTGATGGCTGTTCAAGGCAACAGTGATTCTGCTCTTTTCGCACAGATTTCGCCCGGGGACGGCATCCGAGCTCATTACACGGCCATGCAGAATTCTTGGGACGAACAGGTTGACGTTGTGTTGTGGCCAGAAAATGCGGCCGACATCAATCCACTGACCAATCCCAGCGCGGGTTCCGTCGCCGATGATATCTCGGCACAGTTCTCGGCACCGTTCCTGTTCGGGACGATTACATCCGAGGGGGAAGAAACCTTCAATTCGGTCATTCAATGGGAATTCGGCCTCGGTGCTACTGATCAATACGACAAGATCCATCCCGTCCCGTTCGCAGAATATCTTCCCGAACGTGACTTCTTCTACCCTCTGGCGCCCGACATGTTCGACATGGTGCCCCGCGATTACTCATTCGGTACACGGGACACCATCTTTGACATCAATGGCGTTCTCGCGGGAGTTAACATCTGCTACGACATCGTCGACGACGAGATCTTCCGGGACATGATTGCGGACGGCGCTCAGGTGATTTTCTCGCCAACGAATAATGCCGATTTTGGTCGCAGTAATCAGAGCATCCAGCAACTCGGTATTGCCCGAATTCGCGCTATGGAAACGGGTCGTTCCGTGGTCAACGATTCGACAGTGGGTGTGAGCGCGATCATTGCACCGGACGGTACCGATATAGCTCGACTTGAGCCATTCGCCCCCGGGGTGATGGTTGCCGACGTGCCGCTGTCCTCGACGATTACCCCCGCGATGATTGTGGGCCGTCCCTCGGAGCTCGTGGTTTTCGCGTTGGGTTTGTTGCCGCTGCTGTACTGGCGGAAACGTGACTAGTCGCATGGTCATCGTTCCGACGTACAACGAACTACTCAATATTGATGGCATTCTGACGCGAATCCACGCTGCTGTGCCCGATGCACAGGTGCTCGTGGTTGACGATGATTCCCCCGACGGCACGGGCCACCATGTGGCACGCCGTTCGGAACATGATACGTGGATTCGAGTGGTCCACCGCACCGAAAAATCTGGTCTCGGTGCCGCCTACCGCGAGGGTTTCAGTATCGCGCTCGACATGGGTGCGGACTACGTTGCGGAAATCGATGCCGATGGTTCGCACAATCCTGCCGACTTAACAGCACTTTTTGGTATCGCGGAGTCACGCTCGGCTGGTTTGGTTCTGGGGTCGAGGTGGATTTCCGGCGGTTCAGTGCAGGGGTGGTCGGCACTTCGCCGCGCGATTTCCCGCATCGGTAATTCGTATTCCCGTGTCGCCCTGAAATCCCGTGTTCACGACCTGACGGCCGGATTTCGGGTGTTGTCACGCGATGCGCTTCTCGAACTCGATCGCGCGCACACCGCGAGTAATGGTTATTGTTTCCAGGTTGAGGTAACCCACACGCTGGAACGGGCGGGATTCACGATAATCGAACACCCCATCACGTTTATCGAACGCGCTCAGGGCGTATCCAAAATGCACAGTGGAATTGTCGGTGAGGCGTTGATCCGGATCACTGCGTGGGGGATTGCGTTACGGCTTGCCGCTGCAGCGAAACGATTTACGCGGATTTCTTGAGGTGGCTGAAGTCGCCTCGTCGTTCTCGCAGAATTGCGATGCGTTCGGCCAGCAAGACTTCCAGTTCCTCGACGGTGCGTCTCTTCATCAGTTGCTCCCAATGTGTAACAGTCGGGGGAGTGGGGGCGGGAGCATTGGGGTCAATTCCCAACACTTTCGCGCCCTTTATCGTCAGAAGCCGGCCAATTTGTCCCGTGTGTGGCGACACCCATTCATACGGAAGTTCGGCCTCGGCGTCGAACACGATCGAAAAGCGTTCGCCCCCGGCGGTTTCGTAATTGGCAGTCTGTCGGGGTGCCATTTCGGCACCAATTTCGTTCTCGAAGCTGATTCGTCCGAGGGTGGAACCGCGTAATTTTCTCTCACTCACTGTGACCTCCTAGTGTTCCGCGATAGTCACATAGTTCACGAAACAGGTCGGAAATTCCTGAGAATTTCGGCGGAGTTACTTATGAAGCGATGACTCCGTGCGCAATGTCGCATCGATCGGTCACGATTCCATCCACGCCGTAATCCAACAGTCGTCGCATCGATGCAGAATCGTTGACAGTCCAGACATGAACTTCGAGTCCCGCTCGGTGGAACGCTCTTACCGACCTCGGGGACACAATCCGAATAGGGCCATACCTTTCGGGGACCTGGACGGCGACAAATTGAGCAGCGGTGAACGGAATGCCCAACAGGGCCTTGACCCACAGGCCCAGGAATTCCGTTGCGGAGGGGCTCGACGCGACGCCAGGCAAATCACGGACCGTGTTGATGCGTCGCACTCGCGAAAACGATGTAATGAGTACTCGGTCGGACGCGCTGGTGCGCTGAACGGCATCGATTGTGCCCTCGACAGCGCGTTCATCTTTGATGTCAATGTTGAACAGGGCATTGGGAAACTCGGTGAGTGCCTGTTCCAAGGTCCACAGCGTATCCGTGTCGGAAATGTGCACCTGCATCAATTCCTCGCTATGCAGGGACTCGACCGTTGCAGCCATATTCGCTACACGTGCCAAATCGGAATCGTGGCAAATAATGGCGACTCCATCACGTGAACCGTGGACATCGGTTTCGATGATCCGTGTCCCCGTGTCCAGTGCCTGACGAAATGACGTGCGCGAGTTTTCGGCACTGTTTAGGTGCAGGCCACGATGAGCTAACACTCGAGGCGTAGAACCAACCAAATACGGGTGTCGTGATGACGAACTGTGCACGTTGTGACGCTAGCACGAACGGCATTCGCGCTAGGGTTAATCCATGACTCTTAACCCTTTGTCGTCAGGCCAGTTGGCCGGCAAGACCGCTTTCGTTTCCGGATCGTCTCGAGGAATCGGCGCGGCCACCATAGGTTACTTTGCCGAGGCCGGCGCACGTGTTGCCATCAACTACCGCAATAAAGAGGCCCGCGCCATCAAGTTGCGCGACGGGATTATTGCCGCCGGGGGCTCTGCAATTGCTGTGGGCGCTGACCTAACGGACTATGACACTATTTCGGCCCTGCGCGACACACTGGCTTCGGAGTTCGGATCGCTCGACATTCTGGTCCTCAACGCATCTGGTGGCATGGAATCTGGCATGGGGGATGACTACGCCATGCGCCTCAACCGGGATGCTCAGGTCAACCTGCTCCAGACTTTGCGCCCCTTGTTGCACGAGGGTTCGCGTGTTGTCTTTGTTACGAGCCACCAAGCTCACTTCATCCACCAGAAGGAAACCATGGATGACTATGCTCCCGTCGCGCTGTCCAAGCGCGCGGGGGAGGACGCACTGCGAGAGCTTATTCCCGGGCTGGCCGACCAGGGAATCGGATTTACTGTCGTTTCCGGGGACATGATCGAGGGAACGGTAACGGCGACACTGTTGGACCGTTCAAACCCCGGTGCACTGGAGTCCCGCAAGGCAGCCGTCGGAAAACTTTACAATGTCGAAGAATTCGCCGCCGAAGTGGCCGCAGCGGCAGTCGACCCGGTTCCCGAAAATAATACTCGACTTGTGGGTGACATTTCGGACTTTTTGTCGTAAACTAAATATGTGAAAATTCCTTCCCTCAATCAAGCGATTCGGCTTATCGCCGGACTGTTCTTGTTTGCGCTAGGAATCGCCTTTCAGCTCAGAGCCGCGATCGGCATGGCCCCGTGGGACGTTTTCGCAAAGGGCACATCGAACCTGACAGGTTTCAGCTTTGGCGTTTCGACCGTGGTTGCCAGCGCGCTCGTTCTCGTGCTGTGGATTCCTCTGAAGCAGCGTCCCGGGGTTGGCACCGTCATGAATGCACTGCTTATCGGCCCATTTGTCGACCTGTGTCTCGGTTTTGTTCCCGTCATGACACCGTTGGATTACCCTGCACGCGTCCTGGTGTTCGTTGCAGGAATTGCGATTCTCGCCGTGGGAACTGGACTGTACATCAGCGCCCGACTGGGCCCGGGGCCGCGTGACGGCCTCATGACTGGAGCTGTTCGTAAATTTAACAAGCCGGTCTGGCTTGTGCGCATGATCATCGAAGGCTCGGCAACAGTTCTGGGATTCGCCGCTGGTGGCGTCGTCGGGCTGGGCACAGTACTTTTTGTTCTTCTGGTGGGCCCGATGGTGCAGAGCATGATGAAGGCTTTTGGGCTTACCGGAGACGCTCGGTCGTAATTGCCCCTGCGCGCATTATCCGATAATGCACATTATGTAAGTTTGAGCGTAGAACATGAACTGGCCTACTCTCCGACTGTTTTAGGCAGTTGCCTCGACCCAGGCGTCAAGTTGACGTGACGCCGCACCTGAGTCAAGCGCGCTGGCCGCAATCTGGACGCCCTCGGCCATGCGCTCGGCGAAGGTCCTGTCGCGTTCCGCAGGATCCAACGACAACTTGTACGCCACAATTCCTGCTGCAGCGTTCAGCAGGATGATGTCACGGATGGCCCCCGTAGCTCCCGCGAGTACCGCTCGTGCGGCCTGGGCGTTCTCGGCCGGTGTGCCGCCCTTGATTTCGTCAATTCGGGAATACTCAAAACCGATTTCTCGCGGGTCAAAGTCGTGCTCGGTCACACTGCCGCGACTGACCTCCCACACATGGGAATGACCGGTGGTCGTAATCTTGTCGATTCCGTCCTCTCCCCTGTACACCAGTGCAGTCGCCCCTCGGGTCTGGAAAACCCCGACAACCAGCGGGATTCGGTCGGGCTGTGATACGCCCAGAGCATTTGCTTCGGGCCGTGCGGGGTTGCACAACGGTCCCAAAATGTTAAATACCGTGGGAATCCCTAATTGGCTACGAACGGGCCCCGCATTGCGGAATCCCGGGTGAAACACCATGGCATTGACATAGGTGAGATTTATGCCCGAAAAAACGTCGGCGACGCGATCCGCGCTGATTCCAATATTGACGCCGAGCTCGGTGAGAACGTCGCTGGCTCCGGACCGGCTGCTCGCGGCACGATTTCCGTGTTTGATGACGGGGATACCTGCTGCGGACACAACGATCGAGGCGATGGATGACACGTTGGTGACGCCGATGGGGTCTCCCCCGCTACCGACAATGTCAACGGCCGACGTAGTGACGGACAGGGGAACTGCCGCGGAAAGAATTGCGTCACGGAACCCGACTACCTCATCGACTGACTCCCCCTTGGCGCGCAGTGCGACGAGAAAACCGGCTAATTGAGCCTCCGAAACGTCGCCGTTCATAACGGATTCCATGGCGTTTCGCGCAACAGAAATAGACAAAGATTCCCCGCGCAACAAGGTTTCCAGCAGTTCAGCCCAGTTCGGTGTGGTCATGCCTTTATGTTAGCGGTCCGGCATTAGGGACTTTGGACCTAAAAGTGCCGAAAATAGTGCCCAAACACACCCGCCTCAGTTCGTATGAGCGCACAATTCACGCCATAATAGACAACGTGACTAGTGCCTCTATTTCTCGACCCATGCCGGTCGTAAATCGCCCTAACTCCGTTGCCGTTGGCACAATCGTGTGGCTCGCGAGTGAGGTGATGTTCTTTGCCGGTCTGTTTGCGATCTATTTCTCGCTCCGTTCCATGGCCCCTGAAATCTGGGCCGAACAGACCGCCAAACTGAACATCCCGTTCTCGTTGACGAACACCGTGATCCTCGTTCTTTCGAGTGTCACCTGCCAGTTCGGTGTGTTCGCGGCAGAGCGTCTGCAGCCTCGTCGTACCGGTTGGTCCCCCATGAAGTGGGGTGTCGTCGAATGGTTCTTCCTGACCTATGTCATGGGCGCTATCTTCGTCGTCGGCCAGGTCTTCGAATACGCAACACTGACCAGCGAATGGGTGACCCTCAACAGCGACGCCTATGGTTCAGCCTTCTACTTGACCACTGGTTTCCACGGTCTGCACGTCACCATCGGCCTCATCGCTTTCATCCTGATGATTGGCCGCATCTACGCACTGAAGAACTTCACTCACCGTGACGCAAACTCGATGATTGCCGTGTCGTACTACTGGCACTTCGTTGATGTTGTGTGGATCGGTCTGTTCCTCGTCATCTACGTACTCAAGTAAACGAAAAGAAGATACGACTATGAGCAAGCTCTCTCACCGTTCAGGACGCCGCCACCCGCTGGCATCCGTTGCACTTCTCGTTGTTGGCCTCTTTGCCACCGGCGGTACTTATGCGCTCTTCACTGGAGCCGCAGCCGCTGAGTCCTCCGAAGTCGCTGTCGCGACTCTCGATGACGGCAAGAAGCTTTTCCAGGCAAACTGTGCTTCCTGCCACGGCCTCAACGCCGAGGGAACCAACGCCGGTCCTTCGCTGATCGGCGTCGGCGCCCTGTCGGTTGAGTTCCAGGTCGGCACCGGCCGTATGCCCATGGCGGGAACCGGTCCCCAGGTTCAGACCAAGCCCGCACAGTTTGTCCAGGAAGACATCGACAGCATGGCGGCGTGGGTGGCCTCGCTGGCTCCTGGTCCCGCAGTCCCCACTGACGCCGAACTTGAGGGCGGTGACGCGTCGAACGGTGCTGAACTGTTCCGCATCAACTGCGCAATGTGCCACAACGTTGCCGGTGCCGGTGGTGCTCTGACCGAGGGCAAGTTCGCACCTAACCTCAAGAACATTGACCCCGTCTACATCTATGCCGCAATGGTCACTGGACCTCAGAACATGCCCGTTTTCTCGGACATGAACCTGTCGGCTGACGAGAAGCGTGACGTCATTGCATACCTGAAGTACATGGATGGAAACCCCTCAGTTGGCGGACTCGACCTGGGCGCATTGGGCCCCGTGTCCGAGGGTCTGTTCATCTGGATTTTCGGTCTCGGTGGCCTCGTAGCCATCACCGTCTGGCTCACAGCCAAGTCCAACTAATTATTTTTCCCTAATCCGAAAGGTCATCCGATGGCTAAGTCAGAAAACGAGCTGGTGAACGCAGGTTCTGCTGTGACCCGCTCGGGCGCTTTCGAAAACCCCGGTTTCGAGGCGGAACACCAGCGTGTTGCCGACGTCGACCCCAAGCGTGCCGACAAGACAGAGCGATGGATTTCGTTGCTCTTCATCGTGTCCATCGTTTTCACGGTTCTCGCAGCAGTTGCCTACAATGTGTTCCCGATTGTTGAGGGCGACCCTCAGTCGATCCGTAACAACACCATGTTCGTTGGCCTGGGCATCGCCTTCGGTCTGCTTGCCATTGGTGTGGGTGTCGTCCACTGGGCGAAGGCTCTGATGCACGGTCACGACCTCGTCGAAGAGCGTCACGGAACTCGTGGAGAAGAACCCGTTCGCGCCAAGGCCGTTGAAATCTTCCAGGAAGCCAACAAGGAGTCCGGTTGGACCCGTCGTCGCCTGCTGCGCAACTCGATGATCGGCGCAATGGTTGCTGTTCCGGTACCCGCAGTGGCACTGTTCCGCGACCTCGCACCGGCCGAAGCACCTCAGGAAGTCCTGAACCACACCATTTGGAAGGCCGGAGTACGACTGACCCGCGACCCCAACGGAACCCCGATTAAGGCCAGCGAAGTCACCATTGGTTCAGCATTCCACGTAATTCCCGAGAACCTGCTGGAAATCGAAGAGGGCATGCTGGACGAAAAGGCCAAGGCCGCCGTTCTGTTGATGCGTTTGAATCCCGCAGATCTGAAGGAATCGGCTGACCGCGCAGGCTGGTCCTACGACGGTATCGTCGCCTATTCCAAGATCTGCACCCACGTCGGTTGCCCCGTGGCACTGTACGAACAGCAGACTCACCACCTCCTCTGCCCGTGCCACCAGTCGCAGTTCGACGTGACCGAGCACTGCAAAGTCATCTTTGGACCTGCCGCCCGACCTCTTCCTCAGCTGCCCATCGCCGTGGACGCAGAGGGTTACCTCGTCGCTCAGAGCGACTTCCTCGAACCTGTTGGACCTAGCTACTGGGAGCGTGCACTGTGACCAACACCGTAGAAAAGCCCGGTACGGGCATGCGTTTCGTGGGTTGGGCCGCCAACTACGTCGACGAGCGCACCAGCATCTCCGGCGCCGTCAAGCTTCTGGGACGCAAGATCTTCCCCGATCACTGGTCGTTCATGCTCGGTGAGGTTGCACTGTACAGCTTCGTCATCATCCTTCTGTCGGGTACGTTCCTGACCTTCTTCTTTGACCCCTCGATGACCGAGGTTCACTACGAAGGAAGCTACGTTCCCCTCAAGGGAATTGAAATGTCAGTGGCCTACCACTCGTCGCTCGACATCTCGTTTGATATTCGTGGCGGTCTGCTCATGCGACAGGTCCACCACTGGGCCGCGCTGCTGTTCGTCGCATCGATCGGCCTGCACATGCTCCGTGTGTTCTTCACCGGTGCGTTCCGCAAGCCTCGTGAGCTCAACTGGGTCATCGGTTTCGTCCTGTTCGTTCTCGCTATGGCCGAAGGTTTCACGGGCTATTCGCTGCCTGACGACCTGCTCTCGGGTAACGGTCTGCGCATCATCGATGGCATGATCAAGGCCGTTCCTGTCGCTGGTGCTTGGATCTCGTACATGCTGTTCGGTGGAGAGTTCCCCGGACATGAAATTATCCCCCGCTTGTATGTACTGCACATCATGCTGTTGCCCGCAATCCTCATTGCCATGCTGGCGCTGCACATGATTCTGCTGATCGTCAACAAGCACACGCAGTTCGCGGGCCCCGGTCGCACCAACGACAACGTCGTCGGTTCGCCCATCCTTCCCGTATTCGCAGCCAAGGCCGGTGGATTCTTCTTCCTCGTATTCGGTGTTGTCATGCTCATTGCCTCGATGGTCACCATCAACCCCATCTGGTCGTATGGACCCTATGACCCCTCCCCCGTTTCTGCGGGTACTCAGCCTGACTGGTACATCGGTTTCGCTGACGGCATGTTGCGCCTGATCCCCAGTGGCTGGGAGTTCGTAATTGGCGGGTACACCTGGTCGCTGAACATGCTCGTTCCCATCGTGGTATTGGTTCTGTTCCTCGTCGTCGTTGCTTTCTACCCCTTCTTCGAGGCATGGGTAACCGGCGACAAGCGCGAGCACAACATCGCGGACCGCCCCCGTAACGCCCCCACACGTACCGCAATCGGTGCAGCGGGTGTCAGCTTCTACGCAATCCTGTGGGCTGCCGCAAGCTCGGACCTCATCGCTACGCATTTCCGCGTAACAATTGAGGACGTCATCATCACGCTGCAGGTGCTGTTCTTTGCCGGACCGGTCATTGCCTTCTGGATCACCAAGAAGCTCGCTCTGGCACTGCAGCGCAAGGACCGCGAGATCGTGCTTCACGGTTTCGAATCCAGCCGCATTGTCCGTCTGCCCGGTGGTGAGTACCGTGAAATTCACACGCCTCTCACCGATGCAGAACGATGGAGCCTGGTGTCGTACACCGAGTACGAACCCGTCAAGCTGCGTCCTAACGCCAAGGGCAAGATCACCCTGGTATCGCGCATGCGTGCCGCTGCATCACGTTTCTACTTCGAGGACCGCATCGCGCCTGTCACGAAGCCGGAACTGGAATCGCAGTCGCACCACTAACGACATAACAGACAAAGGGCTCAGCGCATGGCGTTGGGCCCTTTGTCTTACCCCTCTCCAGCACTCTCTGTTCGGTCGAACAGGATGACTCGTGGGACAGGAGTTGTGCAGGGTTTGTGTGACGTCCTACGAAGCGTCAATGGAGCCACCGTGTGATGGGTGACCCCCGAATAAACGCCATCCCGTTTGGATTTGGCAATAGAGACCCTCAATGGGGATTAACCACGAACACGTCACTCGCGGGTGAAATTGGTTAACCCCGGTAGAGGCCCTCGAAGGTCTGTAACGTGGTTTCGATGTCGTGATCCTGAACGATGGCCAAGGACTCCTTCTGGAAGGCCTCGTACTCAGCCGCAGGTGCCGTAACGACGGCGCGCAGTTTCTGGGCCAGTTCCTGCCAGTTTCGCGCCTCGAAGAGGTAGCCGTTCTCGCCGTCGTGAACCAAATGAGGCAATGCCATCGCGTCGGCCGCAACAATCGGCAACCCGCTGGCCATAGCCTCCATCGTTGCGATGGACTGCAGTTCGGCGGTCGACGGCATCACGAACACGGTGGCCTTGCTCAGAGTGTCGACGATGACCTCGTCCGTGACATGGCCCATGTACGTGATGCGGTCATCAAGCCCAAGACTGGACGAGAGTTTCATGAGTCGTGGCTTGTCGTCACCGAGACCCACAATGGTCGCGGTGAGGTTGAGATCATCGATTGACGCCAGTGCACGGAGGAAATCGTCAATGTGCTTTTCCAATTCCAGCCGGCCAACGAAAACGGCGTTGGGCTGGGAACGGACACCAATAACGGGACGGTAGGCGCTGACGTTTAGACCGCAGGAGATGGCCTGGACATCGGTAATGTGCGTGTTGTTTTCGAGGTAGTCCGCGGCACGACGGGTGGGCGTCGTGACTGCGTCGACGAGGCGGTAGGTTCCCGCCGCGATTTGCCACGCAACCCACGCCAGTGCGTTACGAACAAAATTGGGAACTGGAACGAACTGCACAGCGTTGTCGGGCATGAAGTGGTTCGTTGCGACGATACGAATGCCGCGTTTGCGTGCGGCACGAACCAGTGTGTAGCCAACGTTGATGTGCGATTGGATGTGCACGACGTCCGGCTTTACCTCATCGAGGATTCGAGCGGAATTGTAGAAACCCTCCCAGGGAAGAGCAAAACGCAGCCACGGGTGGTTGAACCACTTCCACGAACGAAGGCGATAGACGGTCATCTGTGCGCCATCATGGGTCTCGTGACGTGTTCCCCAGTGAATATCGGGCGACGGGGCCGCGACAATGACCTCGTGGCCCCGGTGCACGAGCCCTGCGGCCAAGCGCACAGTGAACTTTGCGGCACCGTTCACATCGGGGGCAAAGGTGTCGCAGCCGATGAGGATTTTCAGGGGTTTATGTTCAGTCACGTGCTGTTCTATTCGTCAGAAGATATCTACAGGCTACCAAAATCAGCGGTGCGTCTGTGGGTGATGCCGGGCGAGTCGAACGACAGCGAAGATCGCGGCGACGCCGGCAACGACGAACCCCACAACGGCGAGAGGCGGGAAGTTCTGCGCCTCGCCCAGAACTACGACAGCAATGCCCACGGCGACGAGGGGATCAACAACCGTGAGTCCTGCAATGACGAGATCGGGTGATCCCACCGAGTAGGCGGTTTGGACAAAGTAACCGCCCAGAAGAACCGCGGAAACCAGAGCAACAATGCAGACGACAATCAGCATGTCAATCTGACCCGTCTGAACTCGATTGATAACGACCTTCGCCAGCGTGACCACAAAACCGTAGAGAATTCCCGCAGCGACGATGTAGAACATGGCGCGAAGGCGATCGCGGAACACCGCAAATGCGGTAAGAGTGACGAAAAGGACGGCCAACAACAAAATGACGATGGTCCAGAGCTGCTGAGCGGTAAAGGGATGTTCCACCGCATAGACCGCCGAAATGGTCACGAAGATACCGATACTGCCGACAGCGAGTGCAATGGATTGCGTCACCTTGCGGTCGGGCCGCACTCCGATGACTCTGGAATTAATTACGTTGGTGAGCACCATCGCAACGACGCCCAAGGGTTGAACAACGATAAGAGGTGCAAAGCCAAGCGACACCAGCTGAAATACGATGGCCAGTCCCAGCATGAGTGAACCAAAGAGCCATGACGGGCGCTGTGCGAGCTGCACAAGCTGTCGTAGCGAAAGTCCATTTTTGGTGCCATCACCATGCTGGTCCTCGACTTTGCCGACACCGCGATGCTGCAACTGAGCTCCGACTGACAGGAATACGGCACCAACAAGTGCAATAGGGATTCCGATGGCCTGATACGGGGTGAGCGAAATCTGGTCGACCAGATCTGTCAGCTCGGAACTCATATTTCTAGCGTAACGAAAAGGTAGGCTATTGCTGTGGCAATACACACCATCTGCATCACGGGCGAACCCGTTCTTCACCGTCCCTCGGCCCCGGTTGGGCCCATCACCGATGACATTCGCGAACTGGTTTCGGACATGTTCGAGACCATGGAAGCAGCCCCCGGTGTGGGTTTGGCCGCGCCTCAGATCGGTGTCGATCTGGCGTTATTTGTCTGGCGATGGGAGGACGAAAACGAAGTCCTGCAAGAGGGTGTCGCCATCAATCCTGTTGTATTGATCGAGCCCACGGGCAACGAACCACTCGATGACGATGAGGAAGCCGAGGGCTGCCTCTCTGTACCCGGTGAACGGTTCGGGTTGCGTCGTTCACACCACGCAGTGTTGACCGCAACGAACCTCGAAGGTCAGCAGTACACCATCGACGCACGCGGTTGGTTGGCCCGAATATTTCAGCACGAGTATGACCATCTGCTGGGAATTCTCTACGTTGACCGATTGAGCGAACCGAGACTGACTCAGGCTCGACGTGAAATCCGACGTGCTGGTTGGGGCAAACCTGGCTACTCGTGGATGCCCGGCGTCGACAACCTCGAGGACTAAACCATAACGCCCGTAAATCGCAGCAGTGCGGCAAGGGCGGCGGCCACGAGTACAACAACGATGAACGGCGCACGGAGCATCAGCATCCCCGCGGCGGAAAACACGGCGGCGACACGTGCATCGACGGTGACTCCCCCATCAGCGGCCAGGGTCTGGATTATGACGAGTGAGGCCAACAACGAAACGGTGAGAACCGAGCTGAGACGCTGAACCACGGGGATTTCCCCGAACGATGCGGGAACGACGTAGCCAATTAACTTCAGAGCCATTACCGCGATTGACGCAAGAATTACTGTGTTCCAGATTGTCATAATCGCGCACCTCGGTTGAGGAGGATTCCCGCGCACAATCCCACGGCGGCAGCGACGAGAACAGGCACACCAGGGGGCACAACGGGGATCGCGATGACCGTGACGACCGCAGCAACAACCGCGATCACGATGGGGTCCTTTGCCGTTAACCGGGGCCACAGCAGCGCGAGGAAGGCCGCTGCAGCAGCTGCATCCAGACCATAGGCGCGCATATCGCCCACAGCGTCACCGAGCATCGCGCCCACGAACGTCATGGCATTCCAACCGATGAACACGCCGGCACCGGTCACCCAGAAGCCCACCCGCTTCTGCGCGGGCTCGGTCTGGGCCAGCGAAACCGCAGTACTCTCGTCGATTGTGAGCTGCCCCGCGAGCAGACGCTTCCAGCGGCCAGGACCAATCGTCGGGGCCATTGTGACGGCATACAGGGTGTTGCGAACGCCCAGCAAAGCAGCGGAAGCGATTGCTGATCCACCAGCCGCCCCCGATGCGATCAAGCCAATCACCGCAAACTGTGAGCCGCCCGAGAACATGACGATGCTGAGGAACTGCGTCTGCCAGATATCAAGACCGCTAGCGACGGACAGTGCACCAAACGAAATTCCATAGAGACTGACCGCAGCGGCAACGCCAATCCCCGTCGAAACCGTGGTGCGAGTTGTGGCGTCCATTGTCAGTTACTCGCTCGAAATTTTGGGGTCGAGGGCGTAACGAAGCGCAGGGAACGACGCGGTCAGGCTGAATCCCACCCCGGGGACACGTTGGGTGACAATGACTCCGTCAAATGCGGCGGCTCGTGATTTCATTTCGCTGATGCCACGACCCGTGGTGTCTTCGACGAGTGCACGTTGATCGGATTCAATTGTCACGTCGAGGGAATCATCCGGGACACCCTGCGCTGCTAATCGACGCGCTTCGGCGCGAACACCGTCGTCCTCAATCTTGAGAGCTAATCCATCCGCTGACCACACAATCGAGACGGCAACCTCGGTACCCGGTCCACCGTGACGACGAGCGTTGTCGAGGGCCTCGTGGACGATCCGATACACCGCCAACTCTGCCGAGGGCGACAGGGGGAAACGAGTGCCAGATTCCGTGAAATCAATGACCAGACCTGAACGCTCGACCTCGGCAAACAGTTCAGCGATGGTTTCCAATGTGGGCCAAGCCGAGACTGAATCGAATCCCTGCAACGAAATCGTCATCGCACGACGCAGATCCGTCAACGCGGCTCGAGATTGCGCCGTAATTGCGGCGGCGTGACGGGACAGTGCGTCCAAATTTGATGGGTTAATAAACGCCGCGCTCTCGGACTTAGCCACCAGAGTCACTAGGTCATGGGCCACAACGGCCTGCTGTTCGTGGACGATGCGCAGGTGATCACCGAGTTCCGCGACGTTCAGTCGCAGAAGGGCACGGTCATCAACGATGGAGCGCGCCTCGATGCCGAAGCTTTCGGCACGAGCTGCCGCGACACGCCACAGACGCACAGCAATGACGAGGAGTGTTGCAAGTACTGCGGAAATTGCGGCAAAAGTCATGGTGACCGTGCCCCATTCCGCCATGCAACACTCCTTCGTGCAGTGATGTCGCAAACAGAAAAGTCTGTTTGTGTTAAATGGCTCCCCGACTTGGACTCGAACCAAGAACCTATCGGTTAACAGCCGATTGCTCTGCCAATTGAGCTATCGAGGATCGCTTGCGCGTGGTTATTACTATACCAAAAATTTTCGCGCTAATAACCAGCGCGGGTATCAACGATGCCACGCAGCGGCTTTTCGGCCATAAAGGCGGCAACGTTGTCGGAAATTCGGCTGGCCAGAAGGTGTGCGGTCATCAATGGCGTATCTGCGGAGTGGGAGGTGATGACACAACGAGGCTCGTCCCACAGCGGATGGTTGGCGGGGAGAGGCTCCGGCATGGTGACGTCCAGCCCCGCACCCCAGAGCATTTGCGCACGAAGAGCGGCATGCAGCGCGTCAGTATCCACCAAAGAGCCCCGAGCAATATTGACGAGTACGGCATGGGCTGGCAGAAGTGACAACCTGCGTTCATCGAACATTTTGTCCGTTTCGCCGGTTGCCGCAGCGGCAACGATTACCACGTCGGCGGTGGGCAGAATGTCGTCAAGGTGTGCCGCAGTCACGGTGGACTGCGCGCCCGGCATTGGTTCGGCCTTTCTGCGTACGACAGTGATGTTGGGCCTAAACGGGGCTAAGAGCGATAGCAATTCGGTCGTGATACCGCCAGCTCCGACAATGACAATGTTGTTGGCGTAGAGGGATAGTCCCGTCCGTTCGGTGGCCCACACCGCATCGCGCGCCTTGGATGGCAATTCACGCAGCAAAGACAGTGTCAACATGAGGGCATGTTCCGCTACGGGTTCGGAATACGACCCCTTGGCCGAGGTAAACAAGGGGGCGGAATCGTGATCCAACTCGGAGAAAATCTTCGCGAAACCGTCAACGCCGGCCCACGGCAATTGCACCCAGGAAATCTGTGGGTGCTCATGCAGAATGGCGGCAAGTTCGTCTGCTCGCTTTTCGCTGAGCCAAACCAAACCTCTGGTGTCCTCGGACAGAGGGATCACCTGGCCTCCCCCGCGTTCAACAGCCGAGACAAACATGGCGTTCTGGCTGGGGGCAACGGAAATCGGACCGGGGATGATGCGCTGTTCGGTTTGACGTGCGCCGGAACCATCGCGGTCGAGATGCTGATGTGGACGATCCGGTGACGAGATAACCACGCTACTCCCCCTTCAACGCGGCACGGCGACGATGAATTTCCGCGAGTTGTTGCTGTACGCCCAGGTAATCCGGGGATTCGGGATTCAATCGCGCGAGCCGCCCCATCAGTTCCTCGGTCGCCGAGGCGAGGTTTCGATCGAGCATCGAATTGGTGACATCGGTAACATAGCGCCGCAAGTTGGCGTCCGTCTGCTGTGCGTTGCGCTGTGCAATGGCATCGCGTTGGTTCTGGCTCATGTCATCGCGCACCACCTCGGTCACACGCTGAATAGGTAGCGGAATGATCGAGAGTTGAATGACGAGAGGCGCCACGATTTCTGGGGCTGCCGCCTCGACCGCAGAAACCCAGTTGTGGGTTCCGTAGTCACCAAAACTTGCAACGATGGCATCACGAACGGATGCGAGCACGGGGTAAGAGAACCGGCACCCGACAATTTCCCCCGCTCGTTCGATGCCCACGATGGCGGGATACTGCAGCATCACGGCAAGGGCATCGCGCTCGAGTCGCGACACGGGGTTGCGTTCAAACGACTGCGCCGACGGAGATTCCAGCGATTGGACTACGGGCTTCGGGACGGCGGGTGTGATGTCGCGCGAGCCTCGGCGGAACGAATTGCGGACTTCGTCGGGTTCGACGCCAATCCAGCCCGCTACGGTGCGCACATAACCGTCTACGACCGACGTGTCACGAATACCCGACAGAATTGGAGCTGCGGCACGAATTGCACCAACACGACCCTCGACGGTTTCCAAGTCGTAGGTTTCGATTGCACGGCGGATCATGAATTCAAACATGGGCTTGCGACCATCGATGGTCGCGACCAAAGATGCGTCACCGCGCTGAATGCGCAAATCACAGGGATCGAGTCCGTCCGGTGCAACAGCGACGAAGGTGTTCGCGGCAAACTTGGTGTCTTCGGCAAAAGCCTTTGACGCCGCCTTTTGACCGGCCTCATCGGGATCAAACGTGAAAATAACCTCGCCACGAGACTTGTTGTCGACACCGTTCATGTCGCCCAGGATTCGACGGATGAGAGATACGTGGTCGGGGCCAAAGGCAGTGCCGCAAGTTGCGACGGCCGACGTGATTCCGGCCAAGTGGCAGGCCATGACATCGGTGTAGCCTTCGACGACGACGACACGACGGTCGCGGCCAATCGAGCGCTTCGCGAGGTCGATTCCGTACAACACCTTCGACTTGTGATACACGGGCGTGTCGGGAGTATTGAGGTACTTGGGCCCCTTGTCGTCATCGCGCAGACGTCGAGCCCCGAATCCGACCGTGGTGCCGGTGGTGTCCCGGATGGGCCACATGACACGACCGCGAAAGCGATCGTAGGTGCCACGGTCGCCGCGTGACACGAGTCCCGCCGCTTCGAGTTCCTGTTCACTGAACTTCAACGACCGCAGATGTTTGCTCAGTGCATCGTAGGAATTGGGCGAAAATCCCACACGAAAATGGGAACACGCCGCGGGATCGAAACCACGTCCCGACAGGAATTCGTGGGCCATCGCCGCCTCGGGTGTGGCCAACTGCGCGACGAAGAAGTCCTCCGCCGCCTTGTTCGCCTCGAGCAGTCGCGCACGTTGACCGGAGTCCCGTTGGCCTTGCCCGTCCTCGTATGTCAATGTGAAACCCACGCGTTGGGCAATGCGCTCCGCGGATTCGATAAAGCTGAGGTGGTCAATCTTCATGAGAAAGGCGTACATGTCGCCCTTCTCGCCACACCCAAAACAGTTGAAGTAACCGGAGCCAGGGCGAACGTGGAAACTGGGTGATTTCTCGTCGTGGAACGGGCACAAACCCTTGAACGAATCCACACCAGCACGTTTCAGGGTGATGTAATCACCGACGATGTCCACAATGTTGGCACGCGAACGAAGCTCATCGAGGTCACTCCGTTTGATCATTCCCGCCACTCTGCGATTCTATTCGCGACGGCAAGGGTTTGGTTACCGTGCGAGGCGTTCGTGCCAGGCCATGGCCGACTGATCGGTCAACGAGGCGACTTGGTCGACGATCGCACGCATCTGACCTGCCTCGGTGTTCGCGGCAAGAAAATCGGCTCGGAAACCCGACTCCAACGCCGATGGGCCACGCTGGACTAGCGCTTCGGCAAGCTCCTGCAGGATCTCACGCTGGCGAGCATAGATGGGCTGGCGTGACTCGTGCTTCATCACGTGGGCGGCGACAATGCCCTTCAGCACGGCAATTTCGGCACGGGTTTCGCGGGGCACAATGACGTTCGCCGAGTACCGAGCAAAATTGTGACCCTCAACGCTGTGTTTGGTGGCATGAGTCGCCGCGTGTGCAAAACGGCCAATCAGAGTACTCGTAAGGTTCTTGAGGTGCGCCATGTCACGGCGAGATCCATCCCACTCGGTGATCCAGTCGTCTAATCCATCGAGGCGGTCAAATGCCGCGAGAAGTTCATCATGGGTGTGTTCGCCGCCGACCCATTCGACCATGGCATCGACAAGTTCATCGTGATTTGCGCGGGAGTCCAGAATGTGAATATCGATGTAGCCGTTCACGATGGCGTCCTCGAAATCGTGCACCGAATACCCGATATCGTCCGACAGGTCCATGACCTGAGCCTCGCTGCACAGCTGTCGATCAGGCGCTCCCCGGCGAATCCACTCGAATATTTCGACATCATCGGAATAAACACCGAATTTCGTCCGACCACCGGCCTCGAGGACACCGGTTTCTTGTGGCCACGGATATTTGCACGACGCATCGAGGCTGGCACGGGTCAAATTGAGACCATAGGAATGTCCATCAGCGCTGAACACCTTCGGCTCAATCCTCGTCAAGAGCCGCAGGGTCTGGGCGTTGCCCTCGAAACCACCCCAGGGACTTGCCCATTCGTTGAGTGCCTTTTCACCGTTGTGACCGAATGGCGGATGTCCCAGGTCGTGCGCGAGGCAGGCGGTGTCCACCAGATCGGGATCAAGCCCGAGTGCCACTGCAATTTCACGTCCAACCTGTGCAACCTCGAGCGAATGCGTCAGACGGTTACGAGCAAAGTCCAAACCCGCGGTGGGTGACAGGACTTGGGTTTTAGCGGACAGACGACGCAAAGCGCTGGAGTGCAAAAGACGTCCGCGGTCACGGGCAAAATCGCTGCGTCCTGATTTTTTGCCTTCCCGAAATGCGCGCTCGGTGTCGTGCTCGGAATACTCGTTAGCCACCGCTCGGCCCCGATTCGGTATCGGTCAAATCTTTCATGCTGCTGTGGTCGAGCTCGCGACTTACGAGCCAACCGTCGGGCAATGCAGGTTTCTTGGGCGAGCCCGCTCGGCCGCGTTGACCCTCGGCATCAACACCGGGGTACGGTGCCGAGCGGTCAAATTCCGACAACAATTCATCCATGTGCGCCAATGATTCCACAGCCGCCAGTTTCGCGCGGGATTCTCCCCCCACCGCATACCCCTTGAAATACCAGGCAACGTGCTTACGGATGTCGCGGCATCCCCTGCCCTCATCCTCAAAGAACTCGACAAGAAGTTCGGCGTGACGACGGAAAGCGTCGGCAACGTATCCGAGGTTCGGTTCGACGAGTTCGCCCTCGCCGCCAAAAGCATGTTCCAAGTCGGCAAACAACCACGGCCGACCGAGGCACCCGCGCCCGACGATAACTCCGTCGCACCCCGTTTCGTCGACCATACGACGGGCGTCGGCACCACTCCAAATATCTCCGTTACCCAAGATGGGGATGTCGGGGACAGCCTCTTTAAGAGTACGAATCGCGTCCCACTGAGCGTTACCCGAGTAATGCTGGGCCGCGGTTCTGGCGTGCAGACCGATGGCCGCTACACCCGCGTCCTGTGCAATTTTTGCGGCGTCAAGGTACGTCAAATGGTCGTCATCGATTCCCATGCGCATCTTGATGGTGACGGGTACGTCACCCGCAGCGGACACCGTTTCGTGCAGAATCTGACCAAAAAGTGTGGACTTCCAGGGCAGTGCGGCACCGCCGCCCTTGCGCGTGACCTTGGGGACTGGGCAGCCGAAATTCAGGTCAATATGGTCGGCGTAATCCTCTTCTACCAGGATGCGAGCGGCAGCGCCCATGGTGGCGGGGTCTACGCCGTAGAGCTGAATCGAACGTGGCTTCTCGGACGGGTGATGCTTGATCAGCCGCATGGTTTCCGGCGTGCGTTCGACCAACGCACGTGACGTGATCATCTCGGAGACAAAGAGGCCTCCACCGTATTCTCGGCACAACCGTCGAAAAGCGGTGTTCGTAATACCGGCCATGGGTGCAAGCACCACAGGGACCGATGTTTCGATCGAGCCGATACGCACGATTACGCTCCGAGAAGCCTCTCGGCAAGGTAGGCCTGCAGACGATCCAGTGATACTCGTTCCTGCTGCATCGAATCGCGCTCGCGCACGGTCACGGCAGCGTCCTCGAGGGTATCGAAGTCGTACGTGATGCAGAACGGGGTGCCGATTTCGTCCTGACGACGGTACCGACGGCCGATCGCACCGGCATCGTCGAAATCGACGTTCCAGAACGCGCGCAGGTCCTCGGCGAGCTTGCGTGCGTGAGGTGACAGTGTTTCATGGCGCGAGAGGGGCAAGACAGCAGCCTTGATGGGGGCCAAACGACGGTCGAGACGCAGCACCGTGCGAACATCGACACCACCCTTGGTGTTGGGGGCTTCGTCCTCGTAGTAGGCATCGACGAGGAATGCCATGAGCGAGCGAGTCAGACCCGCCGCGGGTTCGATGACATAGGGGGTCCATCGTTCGTTCTTGTTCTGGTCAAAGAACGACAGATCGGTACCCGAATGCTCGGAGTGAGTACGCAGGTCGAAATCGGTACGGTTTGCGATGCCCTCGAGCTCACCAAATTCACCGGACTGGAAACCGAAACGGTACTCAATGTCCACTGTGCGCTTGGAGTAGTGCGACAGCTTTTCCTGAGCGTGTTCGTACAGACGCAGGTTCTCGGGGCGGATTCCGAGGTCCGTGTACCAGGCGAAACGCTGGTCAATCCAGTACTGGTGCCATTCTTCATCCGTGCCGGGCTCGACAAAGAATTCCATTTCCATCTGTTCGAATTCACGGGTACGGAAAATAAAGTTCCCGGGCGTGATTTCGTTACGGAAGCTCTTGCCGATCTGCCCGATTCCAAAGGGGGGCTTTTGACGAGCGGCCGAGACAACGTTGGCGAAATTAACAAAGATTCCCTGAGCTGTTTCGGGACGCAGATAGTGCATGCCGGCCTCGTCGTCGACGGGCCCCAGGTAGGTCTTCAGAAGTCCACTGAATTCCTTGGGTTCGGTCCACTGGCCGCGAGTACCGCAGTGGCCGCAGGCGATTTCGGCCAGGCCGCCCTCGGGAGCGCGGCCCTTCTTTTCGGCAAATTCTTCTTCCAAGTGGTCTGCGCGGTAACGCTTGTGGCACGACAGGCACTCGACCAGCGGGTCGCTGAAGACCTCGACGTGACCGGAAGCTTCCCAGACGCGCTTGGGAAGGATTACCGAGGAGTCGAGACCGACAACGTCGCTGCGGCGCTGGACCATTGCGCGCCACCACTGACGCTTGATGTTTTCCTTCAGCTCGACGCCGAGGGGGCCGTAATCCCACGCGGAACGAGATCCACCATAGATTTCTCCGGCCTGGAAAACGAAACCTCGTCGCTTGGCGAGCGAAATAACCGAATCAAGCTTTGATGGTGCAGCCACAGTTCCTCCTCATGCGCCGAAATGGCGTAAAGCCCTATTTTATCGGGACGTTGGAGTATCGACGGCACCACCGAACCGCCTGTCGCGGCGGGTGAACGCGGTGATCGCATCCCACAGGTGAGTGCGACGGAAGTCGGGCCACAACGTGTCAAGGAAAATCATTTCGGCGTATGCACTGTGCCACAGCAAGAAATTGCTGGTGCGCTGTTCGCCGCTGGACCGAATGAACAGGTCGACATCGGGCATGTCCGGTTCGTACAGGGCACGGCGTAACGATTTTTCGGTCACGGCACGGGATTTACCCGTCCGGGCCGCCTCGTCGACTAACCCCTGGACCGCATCGAGAATTTCGTGACGACCGCCGTAGTTCACACACATGTACAGCGTGAGAACGGTGTTGTGACGAGTAAGCTGTTCGGCGTCCTGAAGTTCGGTGATGACCGATCGCCACAACTTGGGGGCTCGGCCAACCCACTTGATACGAACTCCCCACGCATTGAGCTGGTCACGGCGCCGGCGCAACACCTCGCGGTTAAACCCCATAAGGAACTTGACTTCGTCGGGGCTGCGGCGCCAATTCTCGGTGGAGAAGGCGTACACGCTGAGGTGTCGCACACCGATTTGAATAGCGCCGGCGACGACGTCGAGCAACGCCGACTCCCCCGCCTTGTGCCCCTCGATGCGTGTCAGTCCCCGCGAATTGGCCCATCGACCGTTGCCATCCATGACGATCGCAACATGCGAGGGCACCGATTTTGCGGGCAATTCAGGAGCGGACAGGCCGGAGTAATCCAGTGGCACGAGTTCGGTCACAGAACGCTCCGTTCAATGTGTTTGAAAGATTTGACAGCACGTTCAAGGTGGTATTGAACGTATGCCGCGACGATACCACGCGCCTCGTGTCGTGCTTCGGCAGAGGCAGATTGAGTACCCGACCAGTTCCCGCGGTGCAGGTCAATCAACAATGCCACGGTGTCCGCGCGCAATCGTGGGGCACCGGGCGGCGCAACGGCGTCACTCACCACACCACCTGCTTGCACGATGAATACCGTGTGAGGCCCGGGTGCGCCCGTGACGGCACAATCCGTGAAGGTGGGTTCCCAACCGGCAATCGACAAGGCGCGCAGGAGGTAACTGTCCAGAATCAGATCGGCGGGCTGCGCCTTGGTGGACAAGGCCTTGAGACCACCGACTAAGAGCGAGTACTGAGCGGGTGACGAATCTGATTCGGTCAATTTGTCCGCGGTTTCCACCATGACATGAGCAGCGGTGTACATGTCATAGTCGGCGGATATAGCGGAACCGTAGGACCCCAATGTTTCTGCCTGCTGAATTGTGTCTAGGTTTTTTCCCTCGTAAAACTGAACATCGGCAACCATGAAGGGTTCCAGCCTGGCGCCAAACCTACTGCCCGTTTTACGTACACCCTTGGCCACCGCACGGATTTTGCCTCGGGATTTTCCCAGAGCTGTAATGATGCGATCCGCCTCACCGAGGCGTTGCGTCCGAAGGACGACAATTTCATCACGATAAGTGGGCACACTCCAATTCTGGCGTGAGGTTTCCCGTTGAGGATTCCGACACGAGAGAATGGTGGTCATGGACGCATCATTCACAATTCCCCTGTGGCTGGACCTTGTCGCCGTTGCGGTCGGCGCGATCCAGGGTGCAATGTTCGCGTCGGGTTATCGCAACGCCGAACTTGATTTGTTGGGCGTCGCGATTGTCGGAATCTCGTCCGGGTTTGGCGGCGGAATCGTGCGTGACCTGTTGCTGTCTCGTGACCTCGCGGCGCTTCAGTCGGACTGGTACATCGTTGTGGGGACCGCGGCCTCGCTGGTCGGAATGCTCATCGCGCATAGACTGCGACGACTTGAAGGCGTCATCACCGCACTTGACGCATTAACGATAGGTGCGTTCGGCGCCATCGGCACGACCACGGCGTTGTCACTGGGATTGCCGTGGGTCCCCTCAATTTTTATCGGCGTGGCGTCGGCGGTCGGTGGATCGATCCTGCGTGACCTGCTGTTGCACCTGCCCATCCAACTGATGCACGTGGGGTCGCTGTATGCAGTGGCTGCGGCAGCCGGCGGCGCGAGCATCGTGGCCCTGGTCGAACTGGGTGTCGATGTCAGCCTCGCCGGCATCGTCGGAGTCACGGTGACCACCGTGATTCGCATGCTCAGCGTGCTGCTGGGCTGGAAGTTACCCGCCCAGACTCAGCTGCGCCGCGGGATCCTCAAAAACCGTTAGTTTTCGCGAACCGAACGGTTGACAGCAGACACGATTGCCTTCAGCGAAGCGGTCGAGATGTCGCCATCGATGCCCACACCCCACAGAGTGCGACCGTCAACCTCGAGTTCCACATACGCGGCCGCGAGGGCGTCACCCGAGGCGCTCAGTGCGTGTTCGACGTAGTCGAACAGTCGAATCTGGTGTCCCTGATCGGCCATCACGGTGAGGAAGGCAGCAACCGGGCCGTTGCCGGATGCGCTGACGGATTCGACGCCAGAGCCCACCCGAAGTGTGACATCGAGCGAAACGTCACCGGACATGTCCGAGGCGGTCCGAGTGCTGAGCAGTTCGTAACGTCCCCACTTGTCGGTTGCATCCGCCGCGGGCAGGTACTCGTCCTGGAAAATAGCCCAGATGTCATCGCTCGACATCTCGCCGCCCTCGGAATCGGTCTTGGCCTGCACGACACCACTGAATTCAATCTGCAACTTGCGCGGCAGGTCGAGGTTGTGATCGGTCTTCAGCAGGTAGGCGACGCCGCCCTTACCCGACTGCGAGTTGACGCGAATGACGGCTTCGTAAGAGCGACCCAAGTCCTTGGGATCGATGGGCAGGTACGGGACGCCCCAATGGATGTCGTCGACGGTAACGCCCTTGTTTTCGGCCTCGTTGGCCATGGACTCGAAACCCTTTTTGATGGCGTCCTGGTGCGACCCGCTGAAGGCGGTGTAGACAAGGTCACCAGCCCAGGGGCTGCGTTCGTGAACCTTGAGTTGGTTGCAGTATTCCGCGGTGCGCTTGATTTCGTCGAGGTCGCTGAAATCAATCATGGGGTCGATTCCCTGGCTGAACAGGTTGATTCCCAGTGCAACGAGGTCGACGTTACCCGTGCGTTCTCCGTTACCAAACAGGCAACCCTCGATGCGGTCGGCACCCGCCATGTAGCCCAATTCCGCGGCCGCGATAGCGGTGCCACGGTCGTTGTGGGGATGCAGCGAAATAAGGACGTTCTCGCGGTGGTTGAGGTTGCGGCTCATCCATTCGATCGAGTCGGCATAGACATTCGGGGTGGCCATCTCGACGGTCGCCGGCAGGTTGATGATGACCTTGCGTTCGGGAGTGGGCTCGAGCACCTCAAGAATCTGGTTGCACACGTCAACTGCGAATTCCAGCTCGGTCCCCGTGAAGGATTCGGGCGAATACTCGTAAAACACATTCGTGCCGGGGACGGTCGATTCAAGTTCGCGACACAAGCGCGCACCCTCGAGAGCAATGTCGATGACGCCCTGACGGTCAGTGCGGAATACGACCTCGCGCTGCAGGATGCTCGTCGAGTTGTACAGGTGAACAATCGCGTTCTTTGCGCCAGAAATCGATTCGAAGGTGCGGCGAATCAGGTGCTCGCGCGACTGCGTCAGGACCTGAATAGTCACATCGTCGGGAATGAGACCGTCTTCGATGATGGAACGAACGAAGTCAAAATCGGTCTGGCTTGCCGAGGGGAATCCCACCTCGATTTCCTTGTAGCCCATCGAGACCAGTGCCTCAAACATGATGCGCTTGCGCTCGGGGCTCATCGGGTCGATCAGGGCCTGGTTGCCGTCGCGCAGGTCGACAGCACACCAACGAGGAGCCTCGGTGATGCGCTTACTGGGCCAGGTGCGATCGGGCAGATCGACAGAAATGATGTCGTGATAGGCGCGGTAACGATGTACCGGCATCGACGAGGGCTTTTGGTTGTTCTTCACGGGTTTCTCCTACGCTTCTAAAGTTACGGCCAACGCGAGACACCGCGACAGGTGAGGCCTGAGATTAGGACCCGTCGCGGCCGCTAAGAAGAAGACCGGTGAACACAGATTTAGGGTAACACAGCACCCGAAATACGGTTAGAACCCCAGTCGTCCCAACTGTTTCGGGTCGCGCTGCCAGTCCTTGGCCACCTTCACATGCAGGGCGAGGAACACGGGTTCGCCGAGGATGGCTTCGATGGCGGGGCGTGAACGTTCGCCGATCAGCCTGAGCATGGAACCTCGGTGACCGATGATGATGCCCTTCTGGCTGTCACGTTCGACAATGACGTTGACAAAGACACGGGTCTTTTCGCCATCAGTACCCGGAACGATGTCCTCGAGTGTCACGGCGAGTGAGTGCGGCAATTCATCGGCGAGCTCTTCCAATGCGGCCTCGCGGACAAGTTCGGAAATTCGGTCCCCCGCGTTTTCGTCCGTGATATCCGATTCGTCGTACAGGAGGGGCGATTCCGGCAACAACGGGATGATTTCGTTGATGAGAATGTCAACACGGTCACCGGTCTTCCCGGACAGTGGGACGACGAGGTCCCAAGGGAGCATGTCCGAGATTTCGGTGAGCTTGTCCAGAACAGCAGTGGGTGACACGGTATCGGTCTTGGTGATAATCGCCACCCGCTTGCTGCGCGGGTAACGCGACAACTGGTCCATGATGTATCGGTCGCCGGGTCCAATCGGGTCGCCCGCAGGCAGACACATGCCGATGATGTCCACGTCACCCAACGTGGACTCGACCAGAGCATTGAGCCGCTCCCCCAACAGTGTGCGAGGACGGTGCAGACCCGGCGTATCGACGATGATGATCTGGTCCTCGCCTCGGGTGACGATACCCCGAATCGCGCGCCTCGTGGTTTGTGGCTTGGACGAGGTGATGGCGATCTTTTCACCCACCAGTGCGTTCATCAGAGTCGACTTACCGACGTTGGGTCGTCCGACAAATGAAATAAATCCGCTGCGTCCGCTCATGCTTCTCCTTCAATTTTCACAATCAGAGTGTGAATTAGGCCACGGCGACGGTCGACACGCTCTGCAGTTAATTCGATTCCCTGAGAAACGACGGAATCGCCCGGAGACGGCAAACGTCCCAGGGTTTTCACAAAGAATCCGCCCACGGTATCAACGTCGTCCTCGACGATATCGACGTCCAACAATTCGGCCAGCTCGTCGATGTTCATGCGGGCAACCACTCGGAACGAGCCGGTACCCAAATCGGTACTCGTGACATCGTCGTCATCGTATTCATCGTGAATGTCGCCAAGAACTTCTTCGATCAGGTCCTCCATCGTCACGAGACCGGCAATTCCGCCATACTCGTCAACAACCATTGCCAGGTGATTCGATTCCGACTGCAACAGTCTCAGTGTGTCGTCGGCTTTCTTCACCTCGGGAATCAGCAGCGCGGGACGGACAAGTGTCCGCACGGTCCTGCTTCGTGCCTCGTCGGGGCTGCGGCGCACAAACGCGGCAACGTCCTTGACATAGGCAATACCGAGAATCTCATCGGAATCATCACCGATAACCGGGATTCGGGAATAGCCCTGTTCCAGGAAAAAGCCCAGGGCATCATCGATGGTCACCGTGGAATCCAGCGTCACCATATCGGTGCGTGCAATCATCACCTCGCGAACAATGGTGTCGCCGAACTCGAAAATGGAATGAATCAAGTCGCGGTCCTCGTCCTCGAGAACATCAGCGTCCGCTGCATCGTCGACCATGCTGAGCAACTGCCGTTCGGTCGACAGGGCGACTCGTGCACGCCCTGGGGTGACGGCGTTACCCACACCGACAAGCGCCGAGGTCAACGGCCCCACCACGACACGGGCGAAACGCACAAAGGTAGCGGTTGCGGCAATCAAGGCCAACGGATGTGCACGTCCCACACTGCGAGGGCTGGACCCCACGAGCACAAAACTGGTCACCGTCATGACGGCCACCGACCATGCCAGTGCCGCCCAGACCGACAGACCGGATTCGGTAAAACTCAACGTCACGAGGATGGCGGCGGTAGTTTCCAGCAGAACGCGCAGAAAATTTACGGCATTGACGTGACGCAGAACATCGTCCGCGATGGCGTGCAGTGATGGCGAATCGTCACGAGATTCCGCGAGTTCGTGAATATCGGACCGAGACACCACCGAGTAGGCAGAATCCAGAGCAGCACACAAACCGCCGATTGCCACAAGCAGAACCGACAGCGCGATGAACAGTGGAATCACGTAGTGACTCAGGACTGTTCAGCGAAGGCCACGAGGAGCTGTCGTTGGATTCCGAACATCTCCTTCTCTTCTTCAGGTTCGGCGTGATCGAAGCCCAGCAGGTGCAACATGCCGTGCGTGACCAAGAGCAGAATTTCGTTTTCGGTGCCGTGACCCGCAGCGGCGCCTTGGGTTTCGGCAACGGTCGGGCACACAACGATGTCGCCCAAGAGACCAGGATCGGTGGGCTTGTCCTCGGTTCCCGGACGCAGTTCATCCATCGGGAACGACAGAACATCGGTCGGACCCGGTTCGTCCATCCATTCGATGTGCAGTCGCTCCATCGAGGGTTCGTCGACGAACATGACCGAGATGTCGGCGTCGGCGTGTACGCGCATGGCCTCCAAATTGTGCGCCACGAGGCGCGCTATGAGTGCCTCGTCGATGATGAATTCGGTTTCGTTGACTATCTCGATGCTCATGGTCGACGGGCCTTTCGCTGTGAACGTTCCGCGGTGGCCTTCATCGCGCGCTGTTCGTGGTTGGTATACGCGTCGACGATCTTGCCCACCAGTGAGTGGCGAACGACGTCCTCGCTCGTCAGAGTGATGAAGTCGATTTCGTCAACGCCGCGCAGAATCGTCGACGCAAGTTTGAGACCCGAAATCGTGTCGGGCAAATCCACCTGGGTGATGTCGCCCGTAATCACCATGGTGGAACCAAAACCCAGACGCGTCAGGAACATCTTCATCTGTTCCGGTGTGGTGTTTTGCGCTTCATCCAGGATGACGAATGCATCGTTCAACGTCCGACCACGCATGTACGCGAGGGGCGCGACCTCGACAACGCCGGTCGCCAACAGCTTGGGAACTACGTCGGGGTCCATCATGTCGTTGAGCGCGTCATACAGCGGGCGCAAATACGGATCGATCTTGTCGGTCAACGTTCCCGGCAGGAAGCCCAGGCGCTCGCCGGCTTCGACTGCGGGACGAGTCAAGACGATTCGACTGACTTCTTTGCGTTGCAACGCCTGCACGGCTTTGGCCATTGCCAGATAGGTCTTGCCGGTGCCAGCGGGGCCGATTCCGAACACGATGGTGTTGGCGGTGACGGCGTCAATGTAGCGCTTCTGTCCGGCGGTCATGGGGCGGATGGTCTTGCCGCGAACCGTCAGAATGGCTTCGCCCAATGTGTCGGAAACCTTGCCGCCCTTGCGAAGAATTTCCTCGCCACGAACGACATCGTTGGGTGTCAGGTCAACCCCGTTTTTTACCAGATCGATGAGTTCGAGCACATGAGATTCGGCGCGGCCTACCTCGGTTGCTTCGCCCTCGAGGCTGATGCGATCTCCACGTGAAACAATCGTCACTGTGGGGTAACGCTTCTCCAGTTCGGACAAAAACCTGTCCTGTGGCCCTAACAAACGGACCATGGCGATTCCATCGACCGTAATGTCGACGCGGGTGCTATTTTCGGCCAAGATTTCCCTCGTCGAGTTCGCCGGACAGAACGTGCGCGTGAACGTGGAAAACGGTCTGTCCGACCGATTCACCCGAGTTAAAAACCAGACGGTACTCGCCGTTCGATAGCTCGGCCGCGATCTGCGAGGCACGCGCGACCATGCGAGCCAGCAAATCAGAATCAGCCGCGGCCAGCTCGGTCACCGTGGAATACTGCTCGGTCTTGGGAACGACCAGAACGTGAATCGGAGCCTGCGGTGCGATGTCGTGAAACGCGATGATGTCATCGTCTTCGAAAACGATCTGTGCAGGAATTTCGCGGGCAACGATTTTGCTAAAAATTGAGGTCACCGTCAAAGTTTACCGTCAGGTCCATCTGCCGAGTCGAACATTGAGAACGGAAACGGCGGCAGCCCCCGCGGTCGATGTTCGGACGACGGTCGGACCCAATCGAACACTGGCGGCACCTGACGCACGAAGCTGCTCGAGTTCAGCGTGAGAAATTCCCCCCTCGGGACCGACGACGATAATGAGTGGCTGACCCGTCAGAACGACGGCCGACAGCGCCTCGGTACCCTCTGGATCAAGCACAAGGATCTGGTGGGTACCAGCCAGGGCCGCAATCTGCTGGGTCGTGACGGGCAGTGACACATCGGGCACAAACGAACGCATCGCCTGTTTGCTGGCTTCACGAACGATCGAGGTCCAGCGCTCAACGCCCTTCGCAACCTTGGGCCCAGACCACACCGAGATGCTGCGCGCCGCACTCCAGGGCATGACACCGTCGATGCCCAGTTCTGTAGCCATCTGAATAGCCAATTCGTCCCTGTCCCCCTTGGCCAACGCCTGGGCGAGCGCAATCGTGGGGGTTGAAACACTGTCAACTCGACGGGTCGTGACTTCGACGTCAACCCGATCGGGTGAAACGGTCTGCGCAGTGCCCACGATCATGAGCCCTCGGCCATTGGTAATGCTGATCTGTTCCCCCACTCGCAGGCGGCTCACGCTTGCTGCATGTCGCGCCTCGGGGCCCGTAAGTACGGCGCGGGAGTCCGATTCGGTCAGGTCTTGCGAGATGTACAGGTGTGCCATTGTTACCCAAACAGTCGGTCACGGAGCTTGGAGAAAAGTCCCTGCTTGTGGCTGGTGAAACGGGGAGGCTGCGGCGCCCGCAGGGCAGCGAATTTGTCAATCAGGTCAGACTCGGCTGATGACAACTTAGAGGGCGTCACGACATGAAGTCCAAACTTGAGGTCCCCACGCGAGTTGCCGCGAAGATGTCCGATTCCACGATCGGCAATCGTGATGACGTCCCCCGCCTGTGCACCCGGCTTGATTGTCACCGTGACAGGACCGTCGAGCGCATCGAGAGTGACCTGTGTTCCTCGAATCGCATCGACCATGTCGACATCCACACTGGCGAACAGGTCATCGCCATCGCGAGCAAACACATCGTCGGGCGCAACATGGAACTCGAGGTAGAGGTCACCGCGCGGTCCGCCCGCTTCTCCGACTTCGCCGGCACCCTGCATGTGCAATCGCATACCGTTGTCGACGCCTTGTGGAATCGTGATCTCGACCGTGCGGCGGGCTCGTACACGCCCGTGGCCCGCGCACGTCGGACACGGTGAGGGAATCACCGTGCCGTACCCTCGGCAACTGCCGCACGGGGCATTGGTGACCACGTTGCCCAAAAGGCTGCGCACGGTGCGCTGGACCGAACCGTATCCCCCACACACATCGCACGTCTTTTCCGATACACCAGGAGCGCAACACGAACCGTTACAGGTGTCACACAGCGCCGCCGTGTCGACCTCGACCTCGCGGGTTTCCCCGAATATGACATCGATCAGTTCTACATCGACGCGCAACAGAGCATCAGCACCACGTTCCTGGCGTGAACGCGGACCGCGTTGACCTCCGCCGCCAAAGAACGTGTCAAAGATGTCGCCCATGTTGTTAAAACCGAAGCCGCCCATGCCGGGATTGCCCGAACCACCCATGTCGTAATTGCGTCGTTGAGTGGGATCCGAGAGCACGTCATAGGCGTGCGTAACGAGCTTGAAGCGTTCGGCTGCATCCTCGCTGGGGTTGACATCAGGGTGCAGTTCACGAGCAAGTCGGCGGTACGCCTTCTTTATTTCCGCTTCAGATGCTTCGCGGCTGACGCCCAGCACATCGTAATGATCGGTCATGACTTTTCTCCTAGCATGCGCGAGAGGTAGCGTGCGACTGCACGAACCGCGCCAAAATTGGTGTCGTAATTCATTCGGGTTGGACCCAAAATGCCCAGCCGACCGGACTCGCCCGTTCCGACGAAATATTCGCCGGACACGAGGGAAGTGTCGGCGAGGGAACCCTGCATCTCACGACCGATGCGGGCTCCAACACCGTGTTCGTCCAAATCCATTTCCCGGAAAAGTTTGAGCAGCGTGACTTGCTCATCGATTGCGTCCAACACGGGAACAATATTTCCGCCGAAATCATCCTCGGCCAGAGCAATATTCGCGGATCCGGACACCACGAGCTTGTCAACTCTCTGAGCCTCGGCCTGGCTAATGACCGCTTCAACGACGGCGTTCCACACGGAAACTCCAGCCGCCGGAAGAGTCATCTCGAGCGAACGCAGAATATGGGGCAGCTCGGCGACCGATTTCCCCACCACATGAGCGTTGATAACCGCACGAATGTGGGTCATGAGATCGTCGTCAACTTCGTGCGGGAGTTCCATGATGTTCTGGTCGACCCGGCCGCCGTCGAGGATCAATATACCGAGGAAACGACTGTGGCCCAGCGGAACAATCTCGATGTGACGAACCGTATCCTGCCGAAAGCTGGGGTACTGAACTAATGCGACCTGATTGGTTAATTGTGAAAGCAAACGCACGGTGCGATGGAAAACATCATCGAGGTCTGCGGAGTCGTCGAGGAAGCGTTCGATGGCATGGCGCTGAGCCGTGGACAACGGTCTCATTTCCGTGAAGTGGTTGACGAACATCCGATACCCGAGGTCGGTGGGTATTCGCCCGGCCGAGGTGTGCGGGGCATGAATGAGGTTTTCCTCTTCGAGCGCTGCCATGTCATTGCGAATTGTCGCCGCGGAAACCGAAAAACCGTGCCGCTCGACGATCGCCTTGGAGCCAACAGGCTCACGCGAGGCAACGTAGTCCGCAACGATAACGCGAAGTACTTCGAGCGCGCGTTCCGAGACCATAACCACCTCCTTCTGGCACTCGTTACCCCAGAGTGCCAACCGTTCCAGTGTACCGATTTCGCGGTCTTGGCCTGTTTACTCGGCAGGTTTTGATTGTGAATTTTCGTGTCATAATTGAATTTATGAAGGACTCTCGATTTGTGCAAACCCTACGGAATTTTCTCGATAAGCCACTCACTCCGTACGACGAGCGCATGTACTCAGCGGTCATTCACCTCTCTGGACTTTTGGGGTTGATCTTCCCCCTCGCCGCATATTTTGCATATCGAAATCGAAACGCCGCCATCCGCCGTCACGCGGCCGAGGCAACAAATCTGCAGCTCACCTTCGGGATCTTTTGGCTGGCCTACGGATTCGTGTGGACAATTCCGGTATTCAATCTGGTTTTCGCCATTCCTCTTATTCTGATCGTCTTGCCGGCGGTCGTATTGACGGTCGGACTGCCCATTTTCGGAGCAGTTAAGGCGCTCGCGGGCGAGCGATTTGACTACAAAATCGGTCTGGGAATTTTTAGTTAGTCACATCACGGGCGACAGAATCCGCAAGCAATCTGCCCTGCAGCGTCAGGACAAGTCGCCCACCGAGGGCGGTCTTTCCCTCCACTAGCCCACGTGCAATGAGTCCGGTGATCACGCCGGGACGCACATCGGGTATTTCGGAAATCGCCAAACCCGAACGGACGCGGATCTGCAGGACGACGCGTTCGAATTCTCGTTCAGCATCCGTGAGAATCTCGTGCCCAATGGCCGGAGTGACGCCTCGAACCAAACGTTCGGCATAGGCGGCCGGATGTTTGGCGTTCCAGAAACGGGCACCGCCGATATGGCTGTGTGCGCCGGGTCCGTAACCCCACCAATCGGCACTGTTCCAATAGGCCTGATTGTGAACGGATTCCTGTCCCGGCCGGGACCAGTTGCTGACCTCATACCAGGTGTACCCTGCGGATTCGAGCATCTCGTCGCACAGTTCGTACATCTCGGCGTGAGTATCGTCATCAACGGCTGGCAATTCGCCACGAGAGATGTGCCTGGCCATTGCCGTGCCGTCTTCGACAATGAGGGAATAGGCAGAAACATGATCGGTGTGTAATGCAATCGCGGAATCGAGGGACTGGCGCCATTCGTCAATGGTTTCCGTTGGGGTGCCATAGATAAGGTCGACGCTGGTTCCTAGGCCCACGGCCTGCGCCGCACGAACAACGTCGGGCAGTCGTTCGGGGTTATGCGTCCGATCCAGAAGCGCTAAAACTCGTGGCACCGCAGACTGCATCCCCAACGAAACTCTCGTGATTCCTGCGGAGCGCAGGTGTTCCAAAACCTCAGCGTCGACCGTGTCCGGGTTTGCCTCGAGCGTGACCTCGGCGTCCTCCGTCAGACCATGGGTGTCGCGCAGAGAACCAATGATCCTCGCGATCTGGTCGGGCTGCAGCAACGACGGAGTTCCACCGCCAAAGAACAGGCTGCGGGCGGGCCGTAACGCTACACCGCCGGATTCGAGGACGGACCGTGAAAATTCGACCTCGGCCACCAGGTTGTCGACAAACGAGCCCCGTGTCACACCGCGGAGTTCGGTGCTGGTGTAGGTATTGAAATCGCAGTACCCACACCGAACCGTACAGAAGGGGACGTGCACATAGATCGAAAATGGAGTGTCTAGCGCGGTATTGAAACCCAGAACGCCGGAATCGGGAAGCGGCGCACCGAGCGGCAGGCTGGCCATCAGTACCCGTTCCACAGCACGTGCATGCGGTACAACATGACGGCATTCGCAAAGCCAACTAAGGCAATTCCAAAGTTGCCCCATTTAGACTTCTCGACCAGTGCAAAAATCACAATACCGGGCACCATCATCACGTCGGTAATCAGGTACATCCAAAATTCCAAGGGATCGGAGACGGGAGAGTCTCCCCACATCGGCGAGGCGATCGAGACGAACACTTGGACGATCAACAAGAGGGCCGAGACGGCGGCCGGCAAGACCGTGAGATCAGTCGGTGGCTTCGACCGTGCCGCAGCTGCCACAGCGATAATCGCCCCGACGGCCGCGAGGACAACCTGCACAACGGTCAGCCAATCAATCACGCGGGAACCCAATCTCGACTCGTGCCGTGCCTTTACGCACCGCTACAAGTGCAATCAACACGCCGTCCGGCGCACAGACCGCAACCAACGGCGCATCGGGCACGTCCAACGCAATTTTCTTGCCGTGGACGATATCCAGCGCAATCTGAGCATCAACGGTCACGAGAGGGAACAGCCGACCGGCAATTTCGGCCGGGCTGTGCAATGCCTGCTCAGTGATGTCCTCGACAGATATCGCGCCCTCAACGGCAAATGGGCCAACGCGAGTTCGTCGCAGTTCCGTGAGGTGTCCCCCCACGTTCAGTGCTGCCCCGAGGTCGCGAGCCAAGGCACGAATGTACGTTCCACTGGAACAATCCACCACAATGTCAAGATCCACCGTGTCGTGGGTGCGGCGTCGGTCGACAACCTCAAATCGCTCGATGACCACCTCGCGTTCTGGGATGACGACGTCCTGCCCCGACCGGACCAGTTCGTGAGCGCGTTTTCCGTCAATCTTGATGGCCGACACACTCGAGGGGCGCTGCGAAATAACGCCGGTCAGGGAACGCACGACCTCGTCGATGGCTTCGTCCGACACCGAGGCGAGAACTGATGGATCAGCGACGAACGTTGTTTCGCCCTCCCGATCATCGGTGTGCGTGGCAGACCCCAACCGAATTGTTGCGGTGTACTGCTTATCCAGGCCGACGAGGTAGGTCAACAAACGGGTCGCCGTTCCCACACCCAAGGTCAGGAGTCCGGTCGCCATCGGGTCGAGTGTACCGGCGTGCCCAACCTTGCGAGTATTGAGCGCTCGACGCGTCATCGACACCACCGTATGAGAGGTGGGGCCGGTCGCCTTATCGACGAAAAGAATCCCTGAAACCACTCCCCGAGGTTATCAGGCGTAAAGTTACTGAGGTGAGACTTGCCGTTATTGGTGCGGGTGCCGTGGGCGGCACACTGGCCGCACTTGCTTCCCGCGCCGGACACGACGTCACCGTCGTGGCTCGAGGCGAACACTCTGTTGCTATCGAACGTCATGGCCTGTCCATTGCGGGTGCGTTTGGTCAATCAACCAGCACGCCCCGGGTCGTCAATGCCCTCTCTGAGGCGGACGCATTTGATCTGGTGATTGTTGCGGTCAAGGCACATCAAACAGGCAGCGCGCTGAGCGGCAACCACGTCGCAGAGGGAACACCCATCCTCGTTGTCCAAAACGGTCTGGGTGGATTCGATGTCGTTCGAGAGAACTTCCCCGAAAATCCTGCGGCCATTGGGCTCGCACTGTTTGGGGCAACGATCGTTGAGCCGGGTCGGATTAATGTCACGTACTCGGCATCACTCGTTATCGGTGGTGATTCCGCCGCGTGCAAGGCGACCAAATCTCTGTTGGGCGCCCACCTGCGCGTCCGACTCTCCCGACGCCCTGAGGGCGCAGTATGGACGAAATTGGTCATCAATGCGGTGAACGCCGTTCCCGCCATGACAGGGTTGTCCGTACAACGCACCATCGCAAACCCACAACTGCGTCGGATTGTGACCGCGCTGATGCGGGAAACAGCACGAATTGGATTTGCACGTGGCGAAAAATTTGCCGATTTAGGTGCTGTCTCGGCTAGCGACGTGAAATTCATCGCCCTGGCTCCACTGTTCCTGAGTCAGATTATTCCGCTGAGATTGGCGTCAAAAATGGGTGATGTGCCCAATTTTGCGTCGACAATGCACAGCATTCGCCGAGGTCGAACGACCGAGGTGGACTTTCTGTCCGGCGCCGTTGTGCAGGAGGCCGCGGCAATCAACCGAGACGCACCGGTCAACCGAACTGTCACGGAACTGATTCACGAGGTCGAACGGACGGGCATGTTCTGGGAACCCGACGAGGTCATCGAACGGGTGCCACTGGTCTGAGATCTCGGGCTGTCGCTACGCCAACGATTTGGTGTGCCAGACAGTTTTCGTTTCCACGAAAGCCGAGATTCGCGAGATGGACAGTGTCGTGACACCGGCCACTGGTCGTGCTACCCGCTTGAGCGTGACGGACGCCTCGGCTTCCCATTCGGCCCAGGGCTGGCTCGACGCGCCCGAGAGGTCCAGGGCATTGACGTCGCCGTGGTTGGCCATCCAGGGCATAATTTCTGTGGCGGGGCCGGTCACGATATTGATGACTCCCCCGGGAACGTCACTCGTTGCTACAACCTCGGCAAAAGTCAGGACGGGGCGGCTGTCGTAGCTGTCTTCGCCGCTTGATGCAGCGAGCACCA
>CAZRHP010000001.1:75865-89250 GCA_964599975.1 uncultured Gulosibacter sp. | reverse complement strand
GGCGTCCCTGCCCGTATTTCGGGGCGCTTTTCCCACCCCTGGAACACCGTATTGACCGTGATGGTCCGAGGCGCGTCCGGCGTTCCCGGGCCCGCTACGTCCGCCGCCGACACGTCATAGGCGACGGTCAGATTGGTGGATTCCACCAGATGAAAGTTGCGGGGAACCCGGTCCTGGAACGTGTATTTGTTAAAACTCATCGGCAGGATGAACGCGACCACGTCGGCAAATTCCGCCGCGTGAAGAATGAAGGCCATGGCGAGCGCCGCGCGCTGGCCAAACGGCGGGTTACCGATCACCAGCGTGCGCGCATCGGGCCTCGGCAACGGGGGCGGCGCCCAGGTCACGAAATCCGCGCGCACCATCGACTCGGATTGAGGTTCAATATCCACGGCGATCGTGGTGGGCGGCAGGTGCCGCAGGAACGCGCCATCACCGGCGCTGGGTTCGATGATGCGGTCAAAACCCGACACCGCAAACAGTCGATCGACTCGTTCCACACAGGAACGCGCCACATCGTCGGGGGTGAAGTATTGCTCTTTCCCCACGATGCGTTTCACAGTCGAGACCCGTCCTTCGCCATCCCACCGGATCGAATTCGAATTTCACTACTGTGCGCGAGGGGGGACTTGAACCCCCACGCCCTTGCGGGCACTGGCACCTGAAGCCAGCGCGTCTGCCATTCCGCCACTCGCGCGTGATGCTTACGCATCGTGACGAGGCTACCACATTGTCAGAGGCTGTGCGCGCCGCTGTACGTACCGAGGTACGGTCCACCCAGTGCGGGTACACTGAAACAAGCACAAATAGTGTTGCGGCAGGGGTGAAGATGGGCCTACTCGACAACGTAGAGCGCGGTTTGGAGCGCTTTGTTGGTGGCGCGTTCGCTAAAACTTTCCGCAGCGGCGTGCAGCCCATCGAAATTTCTGCGGCGCTGAAACGCGAAATGGACACCAAGGCCGTCATCGTCAGCCGCGACCGCATCCTCGCGCCCCACGCATTCACCGTAGAACTGGGCGGGCTCGACCTTGCCCGACTGCGTGCACACGGATCCGCGCTGATCAACGAACTCGTCGGCAATGTCCGCGACTACGCCGCCAGGCAGCACTACGCGTTTGCCGGTCCCATCACAATTTCCTTGGTGGAACAGCCCAGCCTGACCGAAGGCCTCGTGCGCGTCACCAGCACCGCCGGCGATGCCGCGACCACCAGCTGGCAGGCCGCCCTCGAAATCAACGGCACCCTGATTCCGCTGAAGTCGGGCGAAACGATTATGGGTCGTGGGGCAACCGCGGCAATCACGGTCAACGACGGCGCAGCCTCGCGTCACCACGCCCGCATCATCTGGAACGGATCCGTGGCCGGTATCGAGGACCTGAAATCCACGAACGGCACCATGCTCAATGGCCGCACCATCACCATCAGCCCGCTGGAACAGGGCGATGTGATCGAAATCGGAGCGGCCCGGATGATCTTCCGCGTCGTCCCCGCTCCCGGAGGAACCGCATGAGTGAACTGACACTGTTTATCTTGCGCTTCGGTTTCCTCGCCGTGCTGTGGATCTTTGTGTTCGCCATCTTGTACGCACTGCGCAGCGACCTGTTCGGGCACTACGTCCGTCGAGGCGAAACCGCCGTTCGCGGCGATGTGTCGGTCAACCCCGAGGCCGCGGCCCCCTCATTTATTCCGCCCGCGCCCGAACGCAACAACGAGGACCCCGCACGGGTACTTCTCATCGTGGCCGGGGCGCGCGAGGGTCTAGAAATTCCACTGGAGTCCGACCAACTCACCATCGGCCGCAGCGCCCAGTCGGGCCTCGTTATTCGCGATGAATACACGTCCACCAACCACGCCCGTCTGCAATTGTGGAACGGCGGTTGGGTGATCCAGGACCTCGAATCCACCAACGGCACCTTTGTGAACAACCAGCGGGTCAGCGTGCCCACGCCCGTTCCCCCCTATGTGCCCGTCTCGATCGGTTCGACGATCTTCGAGCTGAGGCCCTAATGGGTGCACGGCTACTGTCAGCCGCGGGAAGTCACATTGGTCGGGTTCGTGCGAGCAACCAGGATTCCGGTTACGCCGGCACGCACCTGTTCATGGTCGCCGACGGCATGGGCGGTCACGCCGGTGGTGACGTCGCCAGTTCCCTGGCCACACAGGCGGTCACCGCGGTAGCCGACGAGCTGTTTGAATCGACCGAGGCAGCGCAACGCGAATTGGTCAATTCGATCATCGCCGGTTCGACGGAACTCAGCGAGGCGGTGCGGCAGCACCCCGAACTCTCGGGCATGGGCACCACGGTCAGCGCGATGATTCGCCTCGGCGACAAAATGGTCATCGCACATATCGGCGACTCGCGCATCTATTTGCTGCGCAACAACCGCCTGGATCAGATCACCACCGACCACACCTTCGTGCAGCGACTCGTAGAAACCGGCCGCATCACCGAAGAAGAAGCCCTGGTTCACCCCCGGCGAAACGTCCTCATGCGCGTCCTCGGTGACTTCGAAGCCCCGCCCATGGTCGATTCGACGGTGTTGGACACACTGCCGGGCGACCGCTGGATGCTGTGCTCGGACGGCCTGTGTGGCTACGTTCCCGAGGACACGATCGAACGCATCCTGCGCGACACCCCCGATGCTGGCGTTGCCACCCAGAAACTCATCGACGCAGCCCTGGATCGCGGCGCACCCGACAACGTCACCGTCGTCATCGTCGGCGTCACCGAAACGCCCATCAGCGCTGTGCCCAAGCCCCTGTTGGTGGGCGCCGCCTCGATGCCGTTGACGTTCACGCCGGAAACCCGACGCCTGCAACGCCCCATCACCACCCGACTGTTTCATCCTCGCCTCAGCACGGTTCCCACCGAGGCAACCGAAATGTTCCAGGCCGACGAAAACTATCTGGACAAGGTCATCGCCGAAGACCGCAAGCGCGCCATGCGTCGCCGCATCCAGTGGGCAATCGGCGCAACGCTGATCACCTCGCTGCTCGCGTCGGTGGCCTGGTACGGATACCGCTGGACCCAGGAACAGTTCTATGTCGGCGCCGACTCGGACTCGGTCGTCATCTATCAGGGTGTCCAGCAAAAGATCGGCACGATTTCGCTGTCGACGGTTCGCACCGACACGGGCATCCGCCTCGACTCGCTGCCCGCCTATGTGCGGGAAACCGTCGAAAACACCATCAATGTCGCAGACCTCGCCGAGGCGATGTCGGTTGTCGAAAGGATTGCCAATGTCTCCAGCGGCGATTGATGACCGACCGACGATCACCGAACAGCTGATCCTGCGACTGCGAATTCCCACCAAGATTCGCAATCTCGAGGCGTCCCTCATCGTGTTTGCCATGATCATCAATGCGGCCGCCATCGCGCTGGTCGACATCGGTGCCACGGGAACACTGGACACCCAGATGATCGGAATCATCGGCGGCCTCGGTGCAATTGTGCTGACCATGCACATTGCGATTCGCTATGTGGCCCGCGACGCCGACCCATTGATTCTGCCCATTGTCACGCTGCTCAACGGCTTGGGCATCGCCATGATTCACCGACTCGATCTGGCCACCGGCCTGTCGGGATGGCAGGCGAACGCCACCCGCCAGATGGTGTGGACCGCCATCGCCATGGTCATCGCTTTGGTCGTCATTGTGGCCGTACGCAACCACCGCGTTCTGCAGCGTTACCGCTATCTGTGGATGCTCGTCGGCGTGATCCTGTTGGTGATGCCCCTGATCCCCGGCATCGGTGTGACCATCAGCGGCGCCCGTTTGTGGGTGGACCTGGGATTTGTCAGTTTCCAGCCGGGCGAGATTGCAAAAATTGCGCTGGCGCTGTTCTTTGCCGGCTACCTCGTGACCGCACGCGATTCGCTCAGCGCCGTCGGCAAGCAGTTCCTCGGGGTGCGGTGGCCGCGAGCCCGCGACCTGGGTCCCATCATCATCGTGTGGCTGGTCGCCATGATGGTGCTGGTGTTCCAGCACGACATGGGAACCTCGTTCCTGTATTTCGGTCTGTTCATGGTCCTCATGTATGTGTCCACGGGTCGAGCGATCTGGTTTGTCGTCGGTGGCGGACTGTTCGGCACCGGTGCGGTCGTGGCGAGCATCTGGCTGGATTACGTCAAGGGCCGCTTCGATGCGTGGCTGGATTCCTTCAACCCCGCAATTTATGACGCGGTCGGCGGCAGCTATCAGCTGGTGCAGGGCCTGTTTGGTTTCGCATCGGGCGGCATCATCGGTGCCGGACTCGGAGCCGGTCGACCCGACATCACCCCGTTGGCCGAGTCGGACTACATCATGGCCACGATTGGCGAGGAACTGGGCCTTGTCGGCGTGTTTGCCGTGCTGTGCCTGTACCTGCTGTTCATCTCTCGCGGTCTGCGCATCGGTTTCAATGGCGCCGATGATTTCGGCCGACTCTTGGCCGTGGGCCTCACCTTCGTTTTGGCATTGCAGGTCTTTGTCGTCGTCGGCGGTGTCACCCGCGTCATCCCCGTCACCGGTCTGACCACTCCGTTCCTCGCCGCCGGCGGCTCCTCGCTGGTCGCGAACTGGATCATCGTCGCCCTGCTGTTGAGGCTCAGTGACACCGTTCGCCACCAAAACCAGGGTGGTGAGACCGCATGAATCGGGAACTCCGTCGACTGTCGTGGGGTATCTTTGTCATGTTCTTCGCCCTGTTCGTGTCGTCCACGATCATTCAGGTGTTCCAAGCCGACAACCTTCGCGTCGATGCGCGCAACACCCGCACGCTGTTGGAAAGTTATTCCGCCGAACGCGGCAGCATCATCGCGGGCAACACCACTATTGCGGAATCCGTTCCCGCCAACGACCAGTACCGTTACCAGCGCACCTACTATGACGGTCCGATGTATTCGGCCGTGACCGGGTACTACACCATCAGCCAGGGCATCAGCGGACTCGAAGCCGCAATGAACGACGAACTCAGCGGCCAGTCGAACAACCAGTTCTTCGACCAGGTTCTGGCCCTCGTGTCGGGACGCGACCCCCGTGGCGCCACCGTTCAGTTGACCATCGACCCCGTGATCCAGGAAGCCGCATGGAAGGCATTGGGCAGCAAATCGGGTTCGGTCATTGCTCTCGACCCGAACACCGGTCGCATCTTGGCCATGGTGTCAAAGCCCGCCTTTGACCCCAACGAACTGGCGTCACACGACACCGTCACCGTCATTGACCGCTATCAGCAACTGCTGGTCGACGACAAGGCGCCCCTGGTGAACCGCGCAATCGCAGGAAACCTGTACCACCCCGGTTCCGTGTTCAAGCTGCTCGTGGCCTCGGCCGCACTGGACTCGGGACTCGTCAGCACCAGCACCACGGTCAAAAACCCCAGCACCCTCAAATTGCCCGGCAGCGACGCCGTCATCACGAACTCCGGCGGTGGGTCCTGCGGCGGCGCCCCGACGGTCACGATTGCGACCGCACTCAAGCTGTCGTGCAACATTCCGTTCGCCGAAATCGGGGCCCGTATCGGCGAGAGCGTCATCAATTCGTACGCCGAGGACTTCGGCTTTGGTGCCACCCTGGAAATCCCCATGCCCGTGACCGCCTCGACCTACCCGTCGAACATGGACCAGGCCCAGGTCATGCTGTCCTCGTTCGGTCAATACGATGTGCGCGTCACGCCCCTGCAGATTGCCATGCTGTCGTCCGCCATCGCCAACAAGGGTGTACTGATGACCCCCACCGTCGTGGACTCGGTCATCGCTCCGGATTTGTCGGTCATCACCCCGTTCGAGGCGCACGAATACAGCACCCCGATTTCGGCAAAGACCGCCAAGACGATGGTCAAGATGATGATCGATGCCGTCAGCAGCGGTGTGTCGTCGAACGCGCAGATTCCGGGAATCAAGGTCGCGGGCAAGACGGGCACCGCCGAGAACGGCGAGGGTGAACCGTACACACTGTGGTTCACCGGTTTTGCGCCCGCGGACAACCCCCAGGTTGTCGTGGCCGTAGTGGTTGAGGATGGCGGTGGACTTGGTCAGAGCGGTCGAGGAAACTCGGTTGCGGCACCGATTGCACGCAAGGTGATGGAGGCGGTGTTGGCACAATGAGACCCGAAATTGGTCAAGTATTTGGGGGACGTTACCAGCTGAAATCGCGCCTCGCCATCGGAGGAATGGGCGAGGTCTGGCAGGCGCTGGATCAGGTCATCGAACGTCAGGTCGCCATCAAAATTTTGAAGGAAGAGTATCTCGGGGATAAGGGTTTCCGCGAACGATTCCGAGCCGAGGCGCGCCACGCCGCCCTCGTCAACCACGAGGGAATCGCCGGCGTCTATGACTACGGCGAGGAAGAGGGCAGCGCGTACCTCGTGATGGAACTCGTGCCGGGTGAAGCCCTCAGCACGATTCTGGAACGCGAGCGCATCCTGTCGCCCGAACGCGTGCTCGACATCGTCGCCCAGACGGCATCAGCACTGCATGCCGCCCACGAGGCGGGGCTCGTGCACCGCGACATCAAGCCGGGCAACCTGCTGATTACCCCCGACGGCCGCGTGAAAATCACCGACTTCGGAATTGCGCGTATCGCCGACCAGGTGCCCCTGACGGCAACCGGTCAGGTCATGGGCACGGTCCAATACCTCTCGCCCGAACAGGCGTCGGGCAAGACCGCCTCGGCATCGACCGATATCTACTCGCTGGGTATCGTCGCCTACGAGGCACTGGCCGGACGCCGGCCGTTCACTGGTGAATCCCAGGTCGCCATTGCGATGGCGCACATCAAGAACGCGCCGCCCGCCTTGCCCGAAAGCATCCCGCTGGCTGTGCGCAACCTGATCTTTGCCTGTATCGCCAAGAAGGCGGACAAGCGCCCCGCCACCGCTCAACATCTGGCGCGCGCGGCTGTGGCCATCAAGCGCGGACACTTGGGCGAAGCCCTCGCGCTGGTTCCCGCCGTGCACGACGCCGAATCGGATGAGTTCGATGAGGACACCTCGACCCGGGTGCTGCCCTCGCCGATTCCGTTGGATGACAGGGTCGACGGCGAACCGCGCAAGCTGTGGCCGCTGGTCACGCTCGCCAGCGTTCTCGGTGCCCTGCTGATTGCGGCCATCATCGCCATCATCGTCGTCTCATCGAATCCTGCACCAGCGCCCACACCCACGGCAACGCCGCCGGCCACCCCGACCGATACGGCCACCCCGAACCCGACGACAACGGATGAACCCATCGTTCTCGACGAGGCCGACTTCCTGGGCAAGACCCAGCAACAGGTTCAGGAAACGCTCGACGCTCTGGGCCTGCGCCTCGATGCCGTCGTCGGATCCGTGCCCCCGTCGGCGGACCTCGTGGGCACCGCCTATCGCGTGAACCCCACCGGTCAGGTCGAAAAGGACACCCTCGTCGCCGTCTATTTCTATGACGAAATCCCCACGCCCGCGGCACCCGCGGCACTGACCGTGTCGGCGGGGCCCTACACACCCGGTGCCACGGTGACTATTTCATGGCCCACGTACACTCTGTGCCCCTCGGGTTACACCGTCGCTTCGTATGATTTCACGATCAACGGGGGAACCTTCCCCCGCGTCGCGAGCTTTGGTCCCCGCGTGACCAGCACGACCGTGGTCCTCAGCGAGGACACCTCCGAGATGCGCGCCTCGTACAGCGTGGCCTGTGGGACGCTGCGTTCCGCCCAGTCGGTCGAACTGGTTGTCCCCATCACGCCGTAGTACCGAACACCCTTAACCACCCCTCAAAAACCCCACACCTCAATTCCCCCTCGAACACGAAAGGAGCCCACCATGATGAACACCACGTTCCTCGGCGGTGAGTTCCTGCTCGCGGGGCGCTATCGTCCCGAAAAACTGATCGGTCGGGGCGGCATGGCCAACGTGTATCTGGGTACCGACATTCGGTTGGCGCGAACCGTGGCGATCAAGGTGCTGCGACCCGAAACCGCGGTGGACCCCGACGCTCGGTACCGTTTCCAGAAGGAAGCGCACGCCGTCAGCCTCATGGGCCACCCCTCGATAGTTCGCGTGTACGACGCGGGCGAAGAGGACATTCCCGACATCTCGACCGAGACCCCCATTCCCTTCATCGTGATGGAATACATCAACGGCAAGATTCTGCGTCAACTGATGGACTCGGGTGCATTCGACCCCAAGGTGGCCGTGCACGTGGCATTGGGCATCCTCGACGCCCTCGACGAATCGCACCGCGCGGGAATCATCCACCGCGACATCAAGCCGGGCAACGTGATGGTCACCCAGAGCGGTCTGGTCAAGGTCTGTGACTTCGGTATCGCCCACGCCATCGAGGAGTCCACCGGCGATGCGACGACAATTCTGGGCACCGCGCAATATTTTTCGCCGGAACAGGCCAAGGGTGAAGCCATCGATGCCCGCAGCGATCTGTATTCGACCGCCGTCGTGTTGTTCGAGATGCTCGCCGCCCGCCCGCCGTTCTCGGGTGAATCGTCCGTGTCCGTCGCCTTCCAGCACGTCACCCAAGCACCGCCGCTGTTGAGCTCGATTCGGCCCGAACTGTCGGACGAACTCGGTTCCGTCATCAGTCGGGGATTGTCCAAGGACCGCGCCGAACGTTTTGCGACCGCCCGCGAATTTGCCGTGGCATTGCGTCGCGTCCGTTCGCTGTATCGTCCTGAGGGTGAACAGGTGCCGTCCGCCACGGCGATGTCCGCCGCCGCACCCGCCGCCGCACCCGTCAATGGGTCCGTCAACGCTCCTGTCCCCGGCACGCCCGCCCGACCGGTTGCACTAGGCCAACAGGCCAAGCCCGCCAAACCCGCCAAACCCGCCAAGCCGGAGAAACCCGCCAGAGCCGCTAAGCCCGCACAACCGGCGAGGTCCGTTGCCCCCACTAGCCCCCGTCCGCCTCGTGCCCCCGCGGCACAGCGCGTAAAATCGTCAGCAGAGATTTTCTCTCTGTTTAACTCGACATCAAAGGATGATCCCGTGTCGCAACTTCGCCCCCTGCTGTCCTCGGATGCACCCCCCTCGCGCAAGCTCGTCAAGATGGCCGTTGGCGTCGGCGCCGGTGTGCTGCTGGTGGCCTGCCTCATCGCGGGATTGATGGTCTGGGTCATGACGCTGCCCGCCCAGAACACGGTGGCCTCGCAGGCGATCGAAATTCCTCAGCTGACCAATGTCGCGGCCGCCGATGCCCAAAGCCAACTGGAGGGCCTTGGTCTGAAGGTCGCCATCATCGTGGAAACCAGCGACACCGTGTCCGAGGGAGCGGTCATTCGAACCCAGCCCGAGGCCGGAATTCAGGTTGGCGAGGGCGAAATCATCTCGTTGTACCAGTCGGCGGGACCCAAGACGGGCCGCTCGCCCGACCTGTCGTTGATGAGCCTCGCGAAAGCAAAGGCATCAATTACCGAGGCAGGGTTCACCGTCGGATCCGTCACCACCACCTACTCGCCGTCGGTCGCCAAGGGAATGGTCATTTCCAGTGACCCCGAGGGCGGCACGTCCTTGAAGCCCAAGGACGTCATCAACCTCACGGTGTCGAACGGTTTGGTCAAGGTTCCCGATGTCGTGGGCAAGTCGCTTGCCGACGCCAATGCCGCGTTGAGCGCGGCCGATGTCCAGCTGTCCGTGTCGGTGCAGACCGATATGTCGTGCAGCGGTCAGACGGTCAAGTCGCAGTCACTGGCGCCGGGCGAACAGCCCCAGCGCTCGGCCATCACGATTGTGTACTGCGCAAAGGCCTAATTCGTCGGTACCGACACCAGCGGGCTGAGCGTCCGGGCCAGTTCGCTGACCCCGGTCATTCCCACGAGTTCCAGCCAGTTGCCGATCATCGTGTAACCGCCCTCGGTGAGAACCGATTCGGGGTGGAACTGCACGCCCCACACGGGTGCGCTGACGTGTTCGATGGCCATGATGACGCCGCCGTCAGTGCGTGCGGTGACGCGCAGTTCGTCGGGAATCGTTCCCTCGACGATGGCGAGCGAGTGGTACCTCGTTGCGCGGAACGGGTTGGGGACACCGTCGAACAGTGGTGATTCGACGTGGGTCACCGCACTGGTCTTGCCGTGCATCAATTCCTCGGCGTGGGTGACGATTCCGCCCAGCGCCTCGGCAATGGACTGGTGGCCCAGGCACACACCAAACAACGGAATGTTGTGTGCGATGGCATGCCGAATCACGGGAATCGAGACACCGGCATCGGCGGGACAACCGGGGCCCGGTGACACGAGGACTCCGTCAAACCCGTCGAGTCGCGATGCGATCTGGTCCTCGGTGAACGAATCGTTGCGCACGACCTCGATTTCGGCACCCAACTGTCGCAAATACCCCGCGAGTGTATAGACAAAGCTGTCGTAGTTATCGATTACGAGAATCCGCGCCATCAGTTCACCGTCACATTCGTTGTCATAAACGTTGCCACAAACCAGGGGAAGCCCCACAGGAACAGTGCGGCGACGACCAGCAGAAAAAGTCCCGTGGCCTGTGCAATTTTGGCCCACACATTTCCGGGCAAGGCGCGCCACAACAGTCGGTACATCAGGCGGAACCCTCCCTCAGGTGCTGGATCTCGGCGGGAACGCCCAGTTCGCGCGGCACAAAGTAGTCAAAGACCGAATAGGCGATGATGCGTTCGGCGCTCGAGAGCTCGGGGTGACAGCTGGTCATCGTCAACAGACGTTGGCCGGCGTCCTTGTTGGTGGTGGGGACGGGGTTCAGCACGTTGATGTCGGCTGGCCACACGTATTGCGTGTTGCGATAGCTGTACACGTACCAACCGGCCTGGGTCTCGATATAGATGCGGTCGCCGATCTGCAGTTTCTCGATCTCGGCGAACGGCGCACCGTAGGTCGTGCGGTGTGCGGCAACGGCAAAGTTGCCGACTTCGCCCAGGTCTGCGGTGTCGGGGTAGTGTCCCACTCCGGTGTCGCGGCTGTTCAGCACCGTCTCGGGGTCGATTCCCTCGGCAATCACACGCTCGTATTCGTAACCAAATCGGGGAATGATCAGGGTGGCAAAGGCTTCGCCCTCGCCGGGTGAACCCAACACCGGGATCTTGGTGGGGTCGACCGAGGGTCGGGGCGTGGGCGTGCCGGTGGTTTCTGACGGTGTCGCGCTGGGTGCGGGGGCCGACCATTCCTGTGCCAGCTGCTGCGATGCCTGGTTTTGTGCCGAGCCCGCGACGATGTCGTTCAGCCAGGTGTGCCATACGAGGAACAGCAGAATCACGCCGCCGACGGTAAAGGCGACGTCCTGCAGAATATCGAGGGCGAGCGACAGGGGACGACGACGGGCCCCATCATGTGATGCGCGCATTCGATCCCCTTGAATTTCGGTGCAGCGGAACTGCTGTTTATAGTCTACGAGCCTTCCGTGGGGCCAGCACCGATATGGCATTGCACAGAAGCCCGCGCTACACTGTCCCCTATGGTTGCAGAGAAGTCACAGAAGAATGCCACCGCGGACAACGCAGCCCGCGGCGAGCAGAACGTCACTAACCCCGCATGGTTCAAGCCCGTTATGTTCGGCTTCATGCTCGTGGGTCTGGCGTGGATCATCACGTATTACGTCAGCCAGGCTCAGCTGCCCATCGCTCCTCTGGCGCAGTGGAACATCCTCATCGGCTTTGGCCTGATGTTCGTCGGCTTCGTCATGACGACGCGCTGGCACTAATTTCTGACATCGAATTACACGGGTGTAATTATCCCCACTGTTATTAACTCTTGTGGATAAGTACGTCCCGGCCGTGTAGGTCTTAGCGCTTGCGACCCATCAGCAACGGGGTCAGCGCCAGACCGCCGATGAGTCCACCGATGTGGGCCTGCCACGAAACACCAGGGATGATGAATCCCAACAGCAGGTTGATTCCGACAATCACCAACAGGCTGACGTTCGAACCGCCAAAGCCGCGGTTCACGACGAACAGTGCGGCAAACAGCCCAAAGATTGCTCCCGATGCGCCGATCACGCCACCACTGGGGTCCAAAAGCAACACCGCGGCGGAACCCGCAATACCGGACAGCAGGAACAGAGCGGTGAATCGTCCAGGACCCATGACGCGTTCCAGCATCGAACCCAGAACCCACAGCGAATAACCGTTGAAGAGCAGGTGCATGATTCCGGAATGGGCAAAGATGGACGTCAGCATGGTCCACGGCTCGACCATGACGAGGCGCGCATCAAAGCCGATGATGTAGTTCACCATGCCAGCGGACACGAAATCCAATACAAACACCGCGGCAATGATGATTAACAGAACCGTGGTGGCCGAGGTGCGACCCGCGAGGCTGCGTCGCAACCGGGGGCCTGAAATCACGCGGGCGGCCTGTGGTGCCGAGCCTTTCACACAGTCGGGGCAGTGAAACCCGACGGCCGCCTGTCGCTGACAGTCCGGGCAGATGGTGTTACCGCAACGCTGGCACAGCACCCAACTCTCGCGAGTCGGGTGCCGATAGCACCGAGCGGAATCGGTCACGCAATATCAATCGAGTTGATGACTACGGGCTCGAGGGGCTTGTCGCCGGGGCCCGTTGCAACACCCTCGATGGCCAAAACGACCTGCTTCGAGGCGTCGTCTGCAACCTCACCAAAAATGGTGTGGTTTCCGTACAGCCACGGGGTGGGGACGGTGGTGATAAAGAACTGGCTGCCGTTGGTGCCCTTGCCCATGCGCTTGCCCGCGTTGGCCATGGCCAGCAGGAAGGGGCGGTCATAGGCGAGCTCGGGGTGAATCTCGTCATCAAAGTTGTATCCGGGGCCGCCGATGCCCTGACCCAGGGGGTCGCCACCCTGCAGCATGAAGTCCTTGATAATGCGGTGGAAGATCACGCCGTTGTACAGCGGGGTGTCCGTCATGGTCTCGCCGGTGCCGGGGTGAACCCACTCGCGCGAACCGGTGGCCAAGCCAACAAAGTTCTCGACGGTGATGGGGGCGTGGTTACCGAAGAGGTTGACGACGATGTCCCCGTGGTTGGTGTGGATGGTGGCAACAGAAGTATGAATTGACATGCCTCTATTCTTTCACCTCGTCGAGCCAGCCGACGCACCTGGGCCATAATGAATCCAACGGAAGGAAAACCATGGGACGTTCACTTTCTCGAGAGCTGTCAAGCCTCACCAATTCGGCCAACGACGCCTGGGGTCGCCAGCGCGATGTCCTCGACGCCGCAAGCCGCATCCTCTCCGACGCCAGCCGTCTGGCCGGTCGATACACGCGCGAAGAAGTCGCTCCCCGTGCACGTCACGCCTATGACGACCGAGTCGCGCCGCTGGTGTCGACCGGACTGGAACTCAGCCGTGCGCTGTTGGGCAAGCCCGCCCCCGTGACCGCCGCCCGCAAGGCCGGTTTTGGAACCTTCTTTATCGCCGGACTTGGCGTCGCCGCGGTCGCCGCGGTGGCGTACGTTGCATGGCAGAC
>CAZRHP010000001.1:0-75855 GCA_964599975.1 uncultured Gulosibacter sp. | reverse complement strand
TGGAACGGGAGCGCGTGGGTCGATGACGACTTCGACGTCGACTAGCCGGCGGACTGGCGCAGGCGTCGCGCTGACCCCGCGCTGACTAGGCGTCAATCACCAGTTCGGGTGTCGTCGCACGGGATACACAGGGATAAAAGACATGCATTTCGTCCTTGGTGTTGTCCGGCAGAACACTGTCGAGGTGCGCGGGAGTTCCCGAGACGATCCTCGTTTCACACGTTCCACACACACCCTTCTTGCAGGACGCCTCGATGGCGACACCCGCACGGGCCAGACCGTCAATAACGGATTCGTCGGCGGGGATATTCACCACGGTGTTACTGCGAACACAGGTGACGCGCACCGGTTTCGTCCCGCCCGACTGTTCGCGTTCGACAGGGGCAAAGCGTTCGATGTGTGCGCGGTCGACGCCGACCAATTCCTCGACCTCGGACATCAATGACTCGGGTCCACAGCAATACACGTCGCCCGGCTCGGTGCTCAACAGCGTGGGCAGGTCCAGTCGACCCTGCACCGAGGACTCGTGGACGGTGACTCGGTCACCGAACTCGGCCACCAGTTCGCTGACAAACGGCATCGATTCGATCGAGTTGCCCACATAGACCAGCGACCACTCGCGGCGCTGTGGCACCGACTCGATCATCGCCTTGATGGGGGTGATGCCGATTCCGCCGGCAATGAACAGGTAGCGCGACGCGGGAACCAACGGGAAGTGGTTTCGTGGTCCGCTGACCGTCAGCACGCTGCCCGCGCGCACATTGTCGTGAATCCAGCGGCTTCCCCCGGCGGATGACGGCGACAGTCGCACCGCGATTTCGTATGCACCGCGGTCGGTGGGGTCACCGCACAGCGAATACTGTCGTTCAAGCCCGTTGGGCAGGTGCAGAGTCAGGTGCGAACCGGCGTCCCACCACGGCACCGATCCGCGATCCATGGGGGTGAGTCGAATCCGGGCCACATCGGCGGTCGGGTACGTGACTCCCGCGACGATCATCGAACGAGGCTCGCGGCTGTCGGGGGCGGCACTGACCACAACGGGCACAGCGCCATTGGTTATAGTCGAACCCGAGGCGGTGCTGGTCAGTCGGGCCAGTTCGGCGTCCTTTTCGCGCTTGCGTGCGACGAGCGCCACGGTGACCAGCCGCAGAACGACGGCGACGAGCGACATGGTGATGACAAAAATCGTGATGGCTCCGTACCACCAGGACCCCACGTCAGTTCCCAGGAATGCCGCGTGGACGGCGGTAATGAGGAAGATCACATAGCTCAGGAAGTGAATTCCCTTCCACAGCGTGCGCGGCAACGTGTCGAGGAACAGAGAGGTCACATAGACCGTTGCCAGCAGCCACATGGCAATGACGCCAACCGTCAGGGCAATGCCGTCGAGTGCCGTTGCTCCCTCGAATGTGGCGACACCCGGAATCAAGACATCGGCAATGGTGAAATGCACGTACTCGTCCAGCATCAGCGAACCCACATGCACCACGGTCAGAGCAATCGTCAACGTGCTCAGGTATTTGTGCAGGTCCTTGAGCCAGGCGGGGTTATCGAGTCCACGGAAAACGCGGCTCGCCAACAACACGCCCCACACAATCGAGACGCTCATGAGGCCCCAGGCAATCAGTGCGCTGATGCGGGACAGGAACCACCAGAATTGGGGATCGGTCATTCGTAATCACTCCAGTTGTCGGATTCGATGCAGGTGCCGTCGGCGAGGACAACAATTCCTGCGGCGGCTACCGTGGGCAACCACCTCAAAAATTCGTCTGCGGGCCAGACAAAGCCCGGCTTGGTGAGGACCTCGGCACGCGTCGCGGTCGCGGCGATCACCGAAACGGTCACCACGTCCCCACCCATCGACTGTCCATCCATCGAGTCCACCAGATGATTGCGCTGTACGCCATCCTGATCCCACACGCGCTTCAGTCGGCTCGATGTCGCGACGGCTCCGTCCTTCAGCGCGATGACCTTCATGTGTTCGGCGGGGACGAATGGGTTCTCGATTCCGATACGCCACACGCTGCCGTCGGGGGCTTCACCGTCGATTCGCAGATCGCCACCGATTTCGACCAGTGCGCCCAGTGCGCCCAGTTCGCGGGCGTGCGCCACGGCCATATCCGCCGCAAATCCCTTGCCGATTCCGCCGGGATCCACCGTGGTACCCCGAGGCATCGTCACGACGTCGCCATTGACAACCACACCGTCGATATCGCCCGGGTACCGTGCGCTGGCGGGAAGTTCGGTGCGCATCGAGGCGTTGCGGCGGGATTGGGCATACCCCAGTTGAACCAACCGCGGCAGAATTGTGGGGTCAAAGACCCCTCGCGTCACCGTGTGTGCGGCCCGCATGCCCTGAATCAACACGGCGGTGTCGGACGACACCGTCACCGGTGCGCCTTCGGCCCAGTTCAGACGCGAGATTTCACTGTCCGGACGGAACCGGCTCCACCGGTGCTCCATGTCCACAATCATCACGTGAACATCGGCAATCATGTCTTCGGATCCGCCGACCAGGGTCACATGGGCGGTAGTACCCATCACGTCAAAGGTGCGGGACACCGTCGGAGCGGTACTGTCGCCCAGCGCCGCAATCACAGCACTCGCGGCGATATCGCGAGGTTCGTTAACCACCCGAGCCACTGCTCGTTCCGTTAGTGGGCGGGTTCACCGGGGCCGGCGGAGTAACAACGGTGTTGGTCGTCGTGCTGGGCTTGGGCGCCGGGGTAGTCGCTGCGGCCGACGAGCTGCTGGACGAGCTGGACGACGATGCGCTGGACGAAGTCCCCGTGCTGACGGTCGACTTCTTCAGTTCTGCGGCGGCTGCCTTTGCGGCGGCCTTTGCGGCGGCCTTGTCTGCGGCAACCTGTTGGGCGTTGGCTACGGCGGCAGCGGCGACCTGCTGCTGGGCGATGGCATCGGCCGTAGCCTCGGCGATCGCCTGGTTCAGACGGGCTTCGTTGGCCTGGGCTTCGAGCCCAGAGACTCCAGCGAACAGAACGGCGAGGGTGGCCACACCGGTTACGGCGCGTGTTTTGGCGGCGGGGGTTGCGAACATGTTAGTCGTCTTCCTCTTCATCGTCGTCATCGTCGTCATCGTCGTCTTCGTCTTCGTCTTCGTCGTCATCTTCTTCTTCGTCCTCGTCATCCTCGTAACCAGCGGCGGACGATCCACCCGAGGTTGCGTCGGTGGCGGGCTGGGTCGGAGCGTTCGGAGCCTGCATCACCGAGGAGGACTGAGCGGGGGCTTCAGCGGCCTGTGCCGCGGGTGCCTCGGTTGCCGCAGTGGATCCTGCAGTCGGGGTGGGTGCAACCTCGGCAGCGACGGCGGGGGCCGACTCGGTGGTTGCACCAGCATCAGCAACAGTCGAGGTGCCCTCGAGTGCGACGTTCATCTGTGCCAGGTCAAAGCCGCCACCGTTGATGGCCATGGCGCCGACACCGAGGCCGGTCGAAGCGACGATACCTGCGATTGCGAGGGGGAATTGGATGCTCATGTGTTCACTGTAAGAACTTCGGAAACCTCACACCATGGACTTTTTCCAAGAAACGTCCAAGGTTGCCGAAAAGCCCCGAAAAACGTACAAGAAATAGTAAATATCGTGGCACTCTCGTTCTATGAGCATCTTGTTGGTGGAGGACGACCGGGCAATCGCCGAGGCAATCGTCGAAGGATTGCGTGATAACGGCTACGCGGTGACCCACGTTGTGCTGGGATCCGAAGCGATCACCAAGGTTCGCAACGGCGGAATCACGACGGTAATCCTGGACCTCGGCCTGCCCGACATGGACGGAACCGATGTCTGCCGACAGATTCGCGCTTTTTCCCACGTGCCCATCATTGTTGCGAGCGCCCGCGAAACCGAGATGGATCGCGTCGATGTGCTGGAAATCGGTGCCGATGATTATCTGGTCAAACCCTTCGGCATCCGCGAACTTGTCGCGCGAATCCATGCGGTGCTTCGTCGATCTTTGGGAACCAGCGCACCCGTGACCCTGTTGACCGTCGGTTCACTCCACATCGACACCAAGGAACGCAGTGTTCGAGTGGGCGACGAGCTGGTCGCATTAACCCCCAAAGAATTTGACCTCTTGACCTATCTCGCACGCGAGCCCGGAACGGTGTTCCGACGCAGCGACATCCTCCGGGACGTCTGGGAAACCACGTGGTACGGAACGACAAAAACCCTCGACGCGCATGTCGCCAGTATTCGCAAAAAGCTGGGCAACGCCTCGTGGATTGAATCCGCTCGCGGCGTGGGCTTTGTCCTGAAAGATCAGTCGTGAGAAAACTCTTTGTCGCATCCCTGCTGGGTGTCAGTGTCACCGTGTTGGGGTCATTCTCGGCCAGTGTTCTGTCGTACATTCAGTTGACCGAGCAACAGAAGCTCATCACCGAATACGAACGTGACAGCTTTATCATTGCCAGCCGCGTGCAGCCCGGGCTGGCCGACACCGACATCACGGATTCGCTGACGGCGCTGGTCACCACCTATGCCGAGGGGAATTTCTCCAAGGTGGTCGTGCTCGATTCCGCGGGAACGTCCGTTATCACCAGCGACCCGACCGAACTGGGACTCGGCGAGGACTTCACCACGCGCCCCGAGGTCGCTTCGGCGCTGAACGGCAATGTGGCAACCGGCGAACGCTGGAGCGACACTGCCCAGGACCAGCTGGTGTATGTGGCCGTCCCCATCGTGAATGGCAACACCATCTATGGCGCCGTCCGCCTCACCTTCTCGCATTCCCAAATCGATGCCGCCGTCGCCCAGGGTACCCAGTTCCTGTGGTGGATCGCCGGCGGTGCCATCAGCCTTTCCCTGATTCTGTCCTGGTACATCTCGGGGCTTGTCATCCGTCCGCTGAAAATGATCGAGGCGCAGGCCAACGCCATGGGTACCGGCGACTTCAGCAGTCGAATCCCCGAACGTCGGTGGGCCAAGGAAATCCGCACGTTGGTGCTTGCATTTAACGGCATGGCGGACCGGATCGAATCGCTGATGCGTCAGCAGCGCGCCTTTGCCTCGGATGCCTCCCACCAGCTGCGCACTCCCCTCACCGCGTTGTTGCTGCGACTGGAACGAGCACGCGAACTGGTGACGACGGACCCCGTAACGGCGAAACAGCGCTTGGCTGCCGCCGAGGACGAGGTCAACAGACTGACCAACATCGTCGAGGGTCTGCTGGTCATCGCGCGCGCCGAGGGTGGAACGGTCGAAACGGGACTGGTTGAACTCAGCACACTTTCCGCCGACCGAATCGAGGCGTGGCAGCCCTTATGCGACGAACGCAATGTCACGATCACGCTCGATGCGCGCGGCAGCACCGTGTGCTCGGCCGTTCTGACCGGCCCCGAACAGGTGCTCGACAACTACATCGATAATGCCCTGACCCACAGCCCCGACGGCGCCCACCTGACCGTGCGCATTTCCACCGAGGGAAATTGGGCGGTTCTCGAAGTCTGGGACGAGGGTTCTGGTTTGAGCCTCGAGGACTGCGAACGCGCGTTCGACCGATTCTGGCGCGCCGACTCGACTCGCGAAGGCACCGGCCTGGGCTTGGCAATCGTCAAGCACCTCGTGGAAACCACGGGTGGCACGGCCGACCTGCGGCCTCGTGCGGACGGCCGCACGGGCACAATCGCCCGCGCGACCTTCCCGTTGATCACCAGCTAGGGTCTGTCGTCCGCAGATCGCGTGCGACATTTACCAGCCGACGCCGTGGGTTGTTCGCCCCGGTGAACTAGTAGGCGACGACTCCGTCATCCATGGGCTCGGGCAATTCGATGATTCCCTCGACCAGCGAAATCACGGCGTTCCACCAGCCATCGGTGTTGAGTGTGGCATAGCCGGGCACGATCCAGGCATCACCGTTAATGTCCCACATCATCAGGTTCGTCGCCTGCATGTCGTTGACCGTCACGGTCTTCACCTCAGGAATTGCTTCACCGTTGGCGTCCATCTCGGGCGCAATTCGCAACACGTCGCTGTTGGGTTCATACATTCCCGTGTTGATAAATGCGGGTCCCGCCGAACCGAACCAGCGCCAATCGTCCAGTCGATCCACGGCATCCACCGGTGACACCGTCGAGTACTCGCCCTTGTCGACCACGGCAACCGAATTACCACTGGCATATGCAATGGCACCGTTTTCCGCCCAGTTCATCATCCAGGTCAGAGCGGTTTCCTCGCCGTTCACAACGAGGTTCGCGGCGGCGCTGACACCCCATTCGTCACGAACCACGGTGACATCCTCGGCATCGACGACCAGCCCGGTCGAACTGAACAGGTCCGCTGCGATTGCGGCGGCTTCGGCCTCGGTGGGCAGCGGCCCCACATACGGTGCGGGAATCTCGGCGCAGTCAAAGGCGGGGTCGATGAACTGAGCCTCGCCAGCATCGCCGTCGGTCGCGCCGTCAGTCGCGCCGTCGTTGGCATCGGGCTCGGTCGCGACATCACCGGATTCTGAATCAGTTCCGGCCTCGGGCTCGGTTACGCCGTCACCCACAGCGGGTTCAGCCTCGGGGCAATCGGCCTGCGGGTACGCATCGGGGTTTGAATACCACCACGATCCGGTTCCCGACCACGAGACGCTGACACTTTCTGTCAGCCCGTCCTCACTGCCAACGAAATAACTGGGCCATTGCTCGTCAAAATATGCGGACTTTTCCGCTGTCCCCGCGACACCAAAAGCCGCTGCCACAGTTTCGGCAACGCTCTCGGGAGTTCCCGAACGCTCCAGCTTGAAGACGTGACCACGACCGGCATCGGTCGACAACGAATCACCCGCGATGTATTCATATGTCACCCACGGCACCATCATCGCATCAGTGGCCATGGCGTTCATTGCCTTGTAATCAGCGTCACCCGTCATGCTTGCCGCAACGATCAGAGGCCCGCTCGTCACGCCCTGACCGGACAGTGCACCGATTCCCAGTGCCAACACGGCGACGCCGGCTGCGCCGCTGGCGACACCTCGGCGAGAGCCCGCACTCATGGTCGCGCGAACAGAACGTACGAATCCCGCGTTGCGGGTGTGTGCTGTGGACACCACATCGGCGTCGATGCTGGCATCGGTTGTGGAATCAGCGGCCGAAAATGCTGAACGAAGTCGGCCATCCAGGTCATCAAAATTGTTCGTCATACCCTGTTTATGTCCCTTCGGGGGTCAATCTTTCGTCAGTAGTCCCGCGAGTTTTGTTTTGGCTCGGTGCAACCGGATGCTCGCCGCATTTGGCGTGATCCCCAATGTTGCGGCGGCCTCGGCGACGGCCAGCCCATCCAACGCCGTCAGGGCAATAATGTCGCGCTCGGTGACCGACAGCTGTGACCATGCGTGCGCAAGTTCGGTGTCCGCCAATGCCACGCTTTCGGCGGAAGGGGCGGGGTCGCTGGGGCCCAGTCGTCCGATGACCGAGAGCGCCGAGATTCGTTTCCGACGGTGGTTGGCCACCACAAAACCTGCGATTCGGTACAACCACGGCAATTCCTCGCCGCCGGTTACTGCGGAGCGCTTGCGCCACGCGATAGCAAAGACATCGGCCGTGAGGTCGTCAACATCGTCGCGATCCACGCGGCGGGACATGAACCGTGCCACCGCGGCTTGATGTTCGCGGAAACGTTCCGCAAATTCTTCGGGCGTCATCGCCCCTCCTCACAGTTCTTCTACTGTGACTATGTCACGAATGGCCGACATCTTTCGGAATTTTCCTGGCCTATTCTGGTCAGATGGACATCTTCCTCGCCGGACTCTTTGCGGGCTTCGCTCTGATCATCGCCATCGGGGCCCAGAATGCATTTGTTCTGCGCCAGGGCCTGACGCGCAACCACGTCGTTCTTGTTGTTCTGGTCTGTGCCGTGGCCGACGCTCTGCTGATTTTGGCTGGAGTCGCCGGCTTCGGAGAGGTTGTGCGTGCAGCGCCCGTGGCGCTCGAAATTTTCCGGTGGATTGGGGTTGCCTATCTGACGTGGTTTGCGATCAGGTCGTTCTACAGCGCGACTCGCAGCCACGTCCTGTTGCCGTCCGAGGTCGAGCCCAAGTCCCGGAAGGTCGTGTTCTACACCGTCCTCGCCTTCACACTGTTGAACCCGCACGTGTACCTCGACACCGTTCTGCTCTTGGGGTCGTTGGGTAACCAGTTCGGCGACGGTCGCTGGTTGTTTGCCGGCGGGGCCATGAGCGCGAGCCTCATCTGGTTTTCGACCATCGGTTTTGGCGCTCGGGCCGCCTCCGGCCTCATGTCACGCCCGATTTTCTGGCGAATCCTGGATTCGGTCATCGGCGTTGTCATGATCGCCATCGCGATCACGCTCGTGACCAGCGACCTGGGATAGGGCCGACCGCGGTCCGTTGTTTGCGGGCATTCGGACTCACTGGCGAATGTGCTTTCCGGTTGGCTCAGGCGTAGAGCCCGCTATTCGACGGAACGTCGACGCTTCAGGGGTTTGTGTTGTTTGCCGGCGAGGTAACTTCCCGCGACGACCAAGGGGAATCCCGCCAAAATGCCCGGTGTGATCGGCTCGTTCAGCAACCACACGCCCAGGGTGGTGGCCACCAACAGGTTCACATAGGTAATGAGTGACGAACGACGCGGTCCGATGATTTTGAACAGCTCGAAATACAAGACGAACGCCAACGCCGAACACACCACACCGAGGATGATTACCGCAGCCCACTGGTGCGGTTCGACACCCGCCGACACATCGGCGATCAGCGAGGGAACGGCAACGGGTGTGTAGATCACGGCGACAAAGACCATGGCCAACGCGATAACGGCGAGTGTAGATGTGTCCGCCATCTTGCGCGAGGCGATGACCGGAGCGACCGCGTACCCGATCGCGGTGCCCGCCAGCATAATCACGGGCAGCAGTTCAATGTGGCCGCTCAGAGCGTCCAGACCGATCAGCGATACAACACCAGCGAAGCCGATCACCAATCCCAGGATCGTCAGCGGGTGCCATGCGGCTTTTTCGCCCAAGATTCCCATGATGAACGCCGAGATGAAGGGGATTGTTGTCATCATCAGGCCGACAAAGCTGGTCGAAATCGAGTGTTCCGCCTCGGTAATGAACCACCAGGGGAAGACCATCTCGAGGACAGCGAAAACCAGAACCCATTTCCACTGGCGGAAGGCCTGCACCAACACACCGCGCTTGATGGCGATGGGAATCAGGATCAACGCACCCATGACAACGCGTAACCACACAATGCTCGCCGTGCTGAAGGCCTCGTTCGCAATGGCGATGAAGAAATAGGGGATGCCCCACACTATTCCCGTAGCGAGGAAGTACAAGAGGCCGCGTTGCGTCATACCTTCAGGCTATCGGAGTCGGACCCTGGCCAGGGAACGCAGAAGGCCCGCCATTGCTGACGGGCCTTCTGGATTTGTGGAGACTAGGGGAATCGAACCCCTGACCTCCTGCTTGCAAAGCAGGCGCTCTACCAATTGAGCTAAGTCCCCGGACGGTCCGATTTCTCGAACCTAGTGGGGCTACCAGGACTTGAACCTGGGACCTCTTCGTTATCAGCGAAGCGCTCTAACCACCTGAGCTATAGCCCCAAACCTCAACGAGCGTATCGCGTTTTGCTCGTAAGTCAAAATCCTGGAGTGATATTAAGTTTAGTCGTTCGAGAATGTCACGCGAACACCGCCGGTGATGCGCACAACAACGTTGAACGCTAACGAGCCTACGGCTCCCAGAGCGGTTCCACAAATCAGGTTAACGACCGCGGTGAGTACCGAAAACAGCAGGACCGAGGGGAATGACAAGAGGTCCGACAGTCCGGTTCCGTCGGTTCCCACCATGGCGTTGACCAGTTCGTCGATCTTGCCCAACACTCCGACGACGGTGAGCAGCAACCACGAGAGCAGCGAGACCGCAGCGAGAATGATCGACACGAAGGCCGATACGACGAATGAGTTCTTGACCGCAGACCAGAAGTCAATGTGGACGAGGCGCAGTCCAACCTGCTTGTCGATTTTCTTAGTCACCGTCAGTCACCGCTTCCGTTTCGGTTGATTCGTCCGCATCCTCTGCGTCCGAGTTTGAGTCTAGATTACGCTCCGAGTTTCGCGCGATGGCGAGAATCTGGTCGCCGGCATCCGGCTTGGCAAAGACAACACCCATGGTGTCGCGGCCCTTGGCGGGCACTCCGTCGGCCTGCGAACGGACGACCTTGCCGGATTCCATGATGACCAGAACCTCGTCGTTGTCCTGAACAATCAGTCCACCGGTCAGCCCACCGCGTTCGTCGGTCAGTTTCGCCACCTTGATGCCAAAGCCACCACGGTTCTGAACGCGGTATTGGTCCACGCTGGTGCGCTTGGCAAATCCGGACTCGGTGACAACGAATACGTATCCCTCGTCCGAGATCACGTCGGCGGACAACAGGGTGTCGCCGTCACGCAGGGCAATGCCCTTCACGCCCGCGGTCTTGCGGCCCATGGGACGCAGTGCCGTGTCGTTTGCTTCGAATCGCAGCGACATGCCGTTCTTCGTCACGAGCAGGATTTCGGAAGTCGAATCCACGAGCATTGCCGATACGACCTCGTCGAGGTACGTGTGCATGCCGTCCTCGTCGACAACGAACTGGCCGTCGGCGTCCTTCTGCTTTTCGATTTCGATAGCGAACACTCCACCGGAACGGTTGGTGTTGTATTCCGAGAGCTTGGTCTTCTTGACGAGTCCCTTGCGCGTAGCGAGAACCAGGTACTCAGCGACGTCATAGGCGGGAATGTCCATGATCTGGGCGATGTTTTCGCCGGGCTGCAGTGCCAGAAGGTTGGCAACGTGCTGACCCTTGGCGTCGCGGGCGGCTTCCATGACTTCATAGGTCTTGGTGCGGTACACGCGGCCCTTGTCGGTGAAGAACAACAGCCAGTGGTGGGTGGTTGTCACAAAGAAGTGCTGAACGACGTCATCGGCGCGCAGGTTCGCACCCTTGACTCCCTTGCCACCGCGCTTTTGCGAACGGTAGTTGTCGCTGCGGGTGCGCTTGATGTACCCCGAACGGGTGACGGTAACAACCATTTCCTCTTCGGGAATCAGGTCCTCGTTGCTGACATCGCCACCGAATCCGTACATGATTTCCGAGCGGCGGTCGTCGCCGTACTTGGCCACAACCTCGGTCAGTTCGGCGCTGATGATTTCGCGCTGGCGCACCTCGCTGGCCAAAATTGCCTTGAATTCGGCGATCTGTCGCTCGAGTTCGTCGGCCTGGTCCTGAATCTTTTGACGTTCCAGTGCCGCCAGTCGACGCAACTGCAGGTTGAGGATGGCCATTGCCTGAACGTCGTCGATCGTCAGCAGGTCAATCAGTCCCTGCTTGGCGTCATCGACAGTGGGCGACTTGCGGATCAGGGCGATAACGTCGTCCAGAGCCTCGAGTGCCTTGAGGTATCCGCGCAAGATGTGAGCGTCGGCTTCGGCCTTGTTCAGTCGGAACTGGGTGCGGCGAACGATGACCTCGACCTGGTGGCGAACCCAGTGCGTGATGAACTGGTCGATCGTCAGGGTTCGAGGCACGCCATCGACGATGGCGAGCATGTTGGCACCGAAGTTGTCCTGCAGCTGGGTCATGCGGTACAGGTTGTTGAGCACAACCTTGGCCACGGCGTCACGCTTGAGAACGATGACGAGTCGCTGGCCGGTACGACCACTGGTTTCGTCGCGAATGTCGGCGATTCCCTGGATTTTTTGTTCTTTAACCAGGTCGGCGATCTTGATGGCGAGGTTATCGGGGTTTACCTGATACGGGAGTTCGGTGACAACGAGGCAGGTTCGTCCATTGATTTCCTCGGTCGATACGACGGCACGCATGGTGATCGATCCGTGACCGGTGCGATACGCCTCTTGGATTCCCTTGGTTCCCAGAATCTGGGCGCCGGTGGGGAAGTCGGGGCCCTTGACTCGTTCGAGTATCGCGTCAAGAAGTTCGGTGGGGGTTGCCTCGGGGTTCGCCAGGTGCCACAGCGCGGCATCGGCTACTTCGCGCAGGTTGTGCGGCGGAATGTTGGTCGCCATACCCACGGCGATACCGACGGATCCGTTGACCAACAGGTTGGGGAATCGGGCGGGCAGAACCGAGGGTTCCTGAGTGCGACCGTCATAGTTGTCCTGGAAATCGACGGTGTCTTCGTCAATATCGCGGACCATTTCCATCGCCAGCTGAGCCATGCGAGTTTCGGTGTATCGAGGTGCAGCGGCGCCGTCGTTACCGGGTGAACCAAAGTTTCCCTGGCCCGCAGCCAGCGGGTACCGCAGGCTCCACGGCTGTACCAGTCGAACGAGTGCGTCGTAAATTGCCGAGTCACCGTGCGGGTGGAACTGACCCATGACGTCCCCGACGACACGCGAACACTTCGAGAACGCCTTGTCAGGACGGTATCCGCCGTCGAACATCGCGTAAATCACACGACGGTGCACGGGCTTCAAGCCATCGCGCACATCGGGAAGCGCACGACCCACGATCACGCTCATGGCGTAATCGAGGTAGGAACGCTGCATCTCCATCTGCAGGTCGACCTGCTCGATTCGACCGTTGGGGTTCAGTTCTTCGCTCATCAGTGTTGTCCTTTAATTCCGCCCCTAGATGTCGAGGAAGCGGACATCCTTTGCGTTCTGCTGAATGAAAGTTCGGCGAGCGCCGACGTCCTCGCCCATCAGCGTCGAGAAAACACCGTCCGCGATTGCGGCATCGGACACCGTAACCTGCAACAGCGTGCGGGTTTCGGGGTTCATGGTGGTTTCCCACAGTTCCTGGTGGTTCATTTCACCCAGACCCTTGTAGCGCTGGATTCCGTTGTCCTTGGGAATTCGCTTGCCGTTCGCAAGCCCGTCCTCGAGCAATGCATCGCGTTCGCGATCCGAGTACACGTACTGGTGTTCCGAGTTCGACCACTTCAGTCGATACAACGGCGGCTGTGCCAAATACACATATCCGTGCTCGATCAGCGGGCGCATGTAACGGAACAACAGGGTCAGCAGCAACGTGGTGATGTGCTGGCCATCGACGTCGGCATCGGCCATGAGCACGATCTTGTGATACCGGGCCTTGTCGATGTCGAATTCTTCACCAATGTTGCACCCGAATGCGGTGATCATCCCCTGAATTTCCTGGTTCTGGAGGGCACGGTCGAGTCGCGACTTTTCGACGTTCAGGATCTTGCCGCGCAGCGGCAGGATTGCCTGAGTTTCGGGGTTACGGCCCTGAACGGCCGAGCCGCCGGCCGAGTCACCCTCGACGAGGAAGACTTCGGACAGCGAGGGTTCCTTGGACTGGCAGTCCTTGAGCTTGCCCGGCATGCCGCCGGATTCCAGAAGTCCCTTGCGGCGAGTGTTTTCGCGCGCCTTGCGAGCAGCCATTCGTGCGGTCGCGGCCTGGATTGCCTTGCGAATAATGTCCTTGGCCTCGACCGGGTGACGATCGAACCAGTCACCCAGCACATCGCCGACGACCTTCTGGACGTACGACTTTGCTTCGGTGTTACCCAGCTTGGTTTTGGTCTGACCCTCGAACTGGGGTTCGCCCAACTTGACCGAAATGACGGCCGTCAGGCCTTCGCGCACATCGTCGCCCGACAGGTTTTCATCCTTGTCGCGCAGAATGTTCTTTTCGCGTGCGTAGCGGTTCACCAACGAGGTCAATGCCGCGCGGAAACCTTCCTCGTGCGTTCCACCTTCGTGCGTGTTGATGGTGTTGGCATAGGTGTGGATGCTCTCGGAATACGCGGTCGTCCACTGCATCGCCATTTCCAGCGAAATGCGGCGTTCGGTGTCTTCGGATTCGAACGAGATGATTTCGGGGTGAACGACCTCGATCTTCTTGGCCGAGTTGAGGTATTCGACATAGTCGACCAGTCCACGCTCATAGAGGAACACGTTGGATCGGTTGGTGCCGTCGTCGTTCTGCTCGCGGTGATCGGTCAGTGTGATGGACAGGCCCTTGTTCAGGAACGCCATCTGCTGGAAACGCGTACGCAGGGTTTCGTAATCAAAAACCGTGGTTTCAAAGATTTCCCCGTTGGGCCAGAACGTAATGGTGGTACCCGTTTCCTGGGTGTCACCGGTCTGAGCCAAGGGAGCGTCGGGCACACCATGAGCAAAGGACTGCGACCAGATGTGACCCTGGCGGCGCACCTCGACCTGCAATTTATAGGAGAGCGCGTTGACGACCGACGATCCCACACCGTGCAGACCACCCGAAACCGCGTATCCGCCGCCGCCGAACTTTCCACCGGCGTGCAAAATTGTAAGCACAACCTCGACTGTTGACTTCTTTTCGGTGGGGTGAATATCGACGGGAATTCCACGGCCGTTGTCGACGACGCGAACGCCACCATCGGCAAGGATCGACACATCGATGTGGCTACAGTGACCAGCGAGGGCTTCGTCCACCGAGTTGTCGACGATTTCATAGACGAGGTGGTGCAGGCCGCGCTCGCCCGTGGATCCGATGTACATGCCGGGGCGCTTACGAACGGCTTCGAGTCCCTCGAGGACTTGAATATTTCCTGCACCGTATTCTTCGTTATTTGCCTGGGTTTCGGTATCCGTAGCCATGTGTGTCTCCTGCGCGTCCCAGGCCGAATTTCGGCCCACTTCACTACGTTCAGTCTACCGCGGAGGACCCCCATTTAACCGGAAATTCGCGCTGTAGCGCGCCGAAAGAACGGGTGCAGACCAAAACACGTGGCCTAGCCGTAAGTATCGCGCGGGCCGCGCCATTTGACGGTGCGTGGGCCGTAATTTTGACGAGGTACGCCCGGGCCGATTACGTCGATCTGTTCAATCCCCGCATCGGGAAATCGATTATGAATTTCGGTGGCGATATCCGCGCGCAAAATTCGCAGCTGTGTTGCCCACGCCGACGAGTCACACTGGATCGCTAAAACATCGTCGATGATGTCGGCCTCCGTGTGCGCCGCGACGTCATCGCCGACCACCCCGGCCCAGTTATCGAGGATCGTCGCACGGGCAATATGAATCGCCCAACCCTTGTTCCGAGCATCGTTGTCGAGGATTGTGCCCAGAGTTCTGGGGTCACGTCCCTCGTCAAACGGCATCGATCCCACGATGGGCTTGGGCTTGGGGCGACGAACGCGTTTTTCGCCCTTAAAAATTTCGACGATGTGTAAATACAGCCGTGACGGTTCTTCGGGGGTTTCACTCACGCTCAATCACCCCGCCTGACACGCGATACCTCGTTCCACCCAGGCTGCCGGGGATGCTCGATTCGTCGGCAGCCGTGATGATGATGTGTTCAATATCCCGCAGATGCGCGGCCAATCGTTCCCGGCGAGCACTATCCAGTTCAGAAAACACGTCATCAAGAATGACAACAGGGTCACCCACCGTTGAGGTTTCACGGGTGATATCCACCATGGCCAGCCGCAACGCGATGGCCAACGACCATGCCTCGCCCTGGCTGGAATGCGTCCGGCCGGGCAGGCCATTGAGGGTAATCAGCAGATCGTCACGGTGTGGTCCGACCATAGTCGTTCCACGCTCCCTCTCTTCGGAATGTTTAGCGTGAAACAGTTCCCGAAGTCTCTGCTCAATCTGTGCCGAGGGACAATCCTCGCCCACCGTTTCTTGCATCGTCAGCGCGGCCGCCGCGGAACCCCCGGCAATCGCGACGTAGTCACGCGCGAAATCTGGCGAAATACGGTCAATTATTCGACGCCGCTCTCGGATGATTTGACCCGCGAGGACGATGAGGTTTTCCGTCCACGCCTCGAGAGATGACAGGTCCACATCGGATTTCTGTGATTTCATGCTCTTCAACAGGGTGTTTCGTTGACGTAGCACCCGGTCGTAGTTGCCCAATACACCGGAAAAACGTGCAGTGGACAACGCCAAAACATCATCAAGAAAGTCACGGCGGGCCTGGGGTTCGCCCCGAATGATGTCCATGTCCTCGGGTGCAAACATGACGACGGGCAATAACCGAATCAGATCACGCTTTTTGGCCGGTTGTCCGTTGAGCCGCACCTGATTGGATCCGCTGGATTTCACGGCAACATCGACATCGAGTGTTCGTGAGCCATCGGCGACCCGCATCCGCAGGTGAGCCTCCGATTTTCCGGCCCCCACGAGAGCTGAATCCGCGGAAACGCGGTGTGATTTTCCACGAGCCGCATAGGCAATGGCTTCGACGAAGTTTGTCTTGCCCTGTCCGTTTGATCCGATCAGAATCGACGGCGACGACTCAAAAACAGCAACCTGTTGTTCGTAATTACGCCATGCGGAAAGCTGAACTCCCGCGATTCTCATCGTGTGGCCTAGCGAGGCAGCAGGTTGGGCTGCATCAAATAGCGGTACGAGGTGTGAACCGAGGCATCATCGCGGCTGGTGTGTGCGGTGAACAGCACGGGTCCTGCCTTGCCGGGTTCGCTCGACGAGGTGAATCCCAAGCGAACAAACTGGCTCTGTGCACCGGCAAGCCCATCAATGAACAATTTGGGCTTTAACCAGGCAACAACGGGTTCGCCGACGAGGTGAATGTCGACAGTTTCGGATCCCTGAGCATTTTCGCCGTTGACGGCATCCAGCTGTACGCCGTTTTCATCGAACGAGTAGCGCAGAGCGTTGTCCTTGTCGATGACCAGTGACACACGACGGGTGGCATCGATCAGTTCGGATGCCGAGACAATCGCAAACGATTCGCCGTGACCCTTGTCATCGAGCAAACGACGAACATTGGGGAACATTCCCTTGCCCAGGCTCGAGGTTACGACCTTGTCACCGGCCGACAACGCAATGATTTCCTTTTCGCCACTGGTGTACAGCGAAATTGTGACTTCATCATTCTGGTGGAACATCTTGCCGACTTCGGTGAGAACCCGAGCAGGGACCAGAACCTGCATGGGCTCGGTAATTCCCGACTTTTTCCACGCAATGTCGCGCGACGCGATTCGGTACTTGTCTGTAGCGGTAAACGAGATCGTGTCGGCCGACAATTCGACGGAAATGTTTCCGATCGCGGGCTGTCCGTCATCGCGCAATGCCGCAACACCGACCTGAGCAATTGCCTGAGCAAAGTCTTCGCCGTCAATTGTTCCCACCGTGGGAGGCAATTCCGGAAGGTTGGGGTAATCCGCTACAGGCATTGTGGCCAACGAGAACTTAGCGGATCCAGAAGCAATGGCCAGCTTGCCCTCAACGAGGCTCAAGGTCACCTGTTCGTGGGGCAGACGGCTGACGATATCGGAAATCATTTTTCCGGAAACCAAAACGACACCGGGAGCATCGATTTCGGCAGCAATGGTGGTTTTTGTCGACACGTCGTGATCAAACGACGAGAGTTCAACGGCATCGGCCGTGGCTTCGATGCGGATACCCGACAGCAGTGGGTTGGAATTCTTTCCCACGATGAGTTTGGTTGCAAAAATAATCGCGGACGCCAGGACGTCCTTGTTCGATTGGAATTTCACGATTTACCTCTTGTCATTCAGGTGGTGTCTAATTCTGACACAGCGGGCGGACAATCAAAATGCCGTTTCGTTATTTATCCGAGCCTCTTCTGTAAGTAAAGACTCATACTCTTAACATCGGTGGATATGTGGATAACTTCGGTGGATAGTTGATATCTGGCTGAACTACATCCGTGAAAGTTGTCCAAAACCTGTGTGGAGTTTGGGAAGAACCGGTGAGTAACAGCAACGAGGTTCGAGGTTTTACACAGGAAAAAGTTTTTTTCCACGAATTTGCGGCAGTTTTCCACAACTCTGGGGATAAAGCTGTGGGATACGAGCTGTTAACGCTTGGATTGCTTGATTATTTGGGTCAGATCGGTGACCTGGTTGTAGATCGACCGACGCTCTTTCATCAAGTCCGCAATCTTTTTATTCGCATACATGACCGTGGTGTGGTCGCGATCCAGTAACTGTCCAATCTTGGGCAACGAGAGCGACGTCAGCTCGCGACACAAATACATTGCAATTTGTCGTGCGGTCGCAATACCTGCTGCGCGAGAAGGACCATACAAATCGTTGATGGACAACTCGAAATATTGGGCGGTCTGTTCAATGATTTCGACCGGAGAAATGTCGCCATCTTCCAGTGTGATCATGTCCTTGAGAATTGTGTGGACCAGACCCAGGTCAACGGGGACCCGGTTGAGGTTGGCAAAAGCCGTGACGCGGATCAACGTGCCCTCGAGTTCACGAATATTCGACGACACCTTTGTTGCAATGTATTCGAGGACGTCGTCATCGATACCAAGGTGCTCGTTGATTGCCTTTTTTCGCAAAATTGCAATACGTGTCTCGAGGTCGGGCGCCTGAATATCCGTAATCAAACCCCACCCAAATCGGCTGCGCATGCGATCTTCAAAACCGGTGAGCTGTTTCGGTGGCAGGTCGCTGGTGATGACGACCTGTTTTCCGTGCTCGTGCAGAGTATTAAATGTGTGGAAGAACGTGTCCTGCGTGGCATCCTTGCCTTGCAAAAACTGAATGTCATCGATGAGCAACACGTCAACCTCGCGGTAACGCGCATTGAAGGCGGCCATTTGGTTTGCTGCAATGGAATTGATGTAGTCGTTCGTGAATTCTTCACTCGATACATAGCGAACCTTGACGCCGGGGAAAAGCCCCTGGGCGTAATGTCCGATTGCGTGCAACAAGTGGGTCTTGCCCAAACCTGATCCACCATAGATAAAGAGTGGGTTGTACGCCTTCGCCGGTGATTCACCGACGGCGAGCGCAGCCGCGTGGGCAAAGCGATTCGACGGGCCGATCACAAAGTTGTCGAATGTGTATTTTGCATTCAACCGGGCTTCGGTGGGAACCGATGTGCGGCGTGCGTCGACCGTGTGATTTTCTTCGGCAACCACAGGAATCACCGACGTGATGTTGTCAATGTCGTCGTTGTCGCGGATGGCGGGGTTCACCACCAACGAAAAACCGGTGATTGTTTCTCCGTCAATTCCTGCAAGCGCAACCAATAGGGGCTCGCGGGCACGCGACTCGAGCATGTCGCGGGTGAAATCGGATTCGACTTCGAGATACAGGTTTCCCGACAGGATTCCTTGAGGGACGGCCAATTCGATGAATCCCAGCAGCTGCGGGGTGATCCGATTGTCGCGCGACAAAACGTCGATGACCTCGCGCCACAGGTTGGAAAGTGATTCGTTAATTGGGGTGTCCATAATTCGAAGGATTGGTTGGGGATAACTCTGTTCATATTATCGTTCAGAGGCGTGTCGTCTAGCCCCTGGCAGAAAATTTGTGGATAATCCGACGCTTCGGTTTGACGAATAGCAAATTCTCGCCTACAGTTATCAGGTTGCCCATAGGCAAAAATCTTTCCCCTAGTGAATTCGGCCAACGGCCGAGGAGAACACAATGTCGAAGCGTACTTTCCAGCCCAACAACCGCCGTCGCGCCAAGGTGCACGGTTTCCGTCTGCGCATGCGTACCCGTGCGGGTCGCGCGATCCTCGCTGCACGTCGCGGCAAGGGACGCAAGGAACTGACAGTTTAATTTTCTGCGATGCTCGCGAAGGTCAATCGCATTGTTGATGCGGCCGGTTTTCGCAGAGTTATGCGCAACGGTCGCAAAATAACGACCCCCCATCTGGTGATGTATGTCGCTCCCTTCGCGGGAACGGCCCCCCAGGTGGGGTTTGTTGTTTCCGGAAAGTATGGCAATGCCATCGCCCGAAACACCGTCCGTCGTCGTCTTCGCGCCTTGGCGGGTGAGCTGATTCGATTGCATTCCCTGGGCTCGGACCTTGTAATTCGTGTTCGCGCCGATGCGGGCACCCCAACCTGGGACGAGCTGGGCCTGGAATTACAGGAAATTTCTCTCAACGCATCCAATCGGAACCACGGATGAGCGCCGTCGATCACCTTGTGTTGGCTCCGCGTAACGCCGGTGTCGCCCTTTTGCTGGTGTACCGCAAGGTTGTGTCCCCGTTGTATGGCCAGGTGTGCCGTTACCACCCCAGCTGTTCGGCGTATGGGCTGGGATCTGTCCAACAGTTTGGTCTGATCCGCGGTTCTTTCATGGCCGCGTGGCGAATCCTGCGCTGTAATCCGTGGGCGCGTGGCGGAATTGATGATGTACCTGACAGAATGGAGGGGAATTTTCCCCTCTCTCGGTTTGGCTTTGTATTACCGAAACAGAAAGACGTTCCATGAACATTTTTGACATGATCCTGTGGCCCATTAAGTGGGCTATTGAGCTGTTGCTCGTGGGATTCCACACCGGTTTGACCACTCTGGGCCTTGACGCCGCCGATGGTTGGACCTGGGTCCTGTCGATTGTCGGCCTGGTTATCGTCGTTCGCGCTGCTCTGATTCCCATCTTTGTTAAGCAGATCAAGAGCCAGCGCAAAATGCTGGAGATCCAACCAGAACTGAAGAAAATTCAGGACAAGTACAAGGGTAAGCGTGATCAGTTCTCTCGCGAGGCAATGACCCGCGAAACTATGGCCCTGTACGGCGAGCACAAGACCTCCCCCTTTGCTTCGTGCCTCCCCCTTCTCATCCAGATGCCAATTTTCTTCGGTCTGTTCTACACGTTGAGCAACGCGGCACAGGAACTGGCGGGTGTCGGTCTTCTCAGCCCTGAACTGGCCAAGAGCTTTGGTGAAGCGACCATTTTTGGCACCGCTGGCCTCGCCTCCTCGATGTCCACCGCTGACGGCAATGTCACCATCCTCGTTGTCGCAGGAATCATGGTTGTCGTAATGACGGCTTCACAGTTCATCACTCAGAAGCAGATCATGTCCAAGAACCAGTCGGACGCTATGAAGGAAAGCCCGATGTACAAGCAGCAGCAGATCTTGCTGTACATCCTGCCCCTCGTCTTCCTGTTCTCTGGCTGGGCATTCCCCCTCGGCGTCATGTTCTACTGGCTTGTGTCGAACATCTGGACCATGGTTCAGCAGTTCATTGTGATCCGCAACATGCCCACCCCCGGTTCGCAGGCACACCGCGAATGGGAGGCCCGTAACGCCAAGAAGGCAGCTCGTAAGGGCCTGCCCACCATCACCGAGGCACCCAGCGAAACCGCTGAAGAAGCCAAGCCCGTACAGCGCCAGCAGCCCGTGAGCAAGGCGCGCGCAAAGAAGCAGCAAGGAAAGAAGTAATGACAAACTCCCCCGAAACCACCGCAGATACTGCGGAAATCGCCGCTGACTACATCGAAGCATTCCTGGACATCGCTGACCTCGATGGCGATCTGGAAATGGAAAACTCCAACGGTCGCGACTACATCTCAATCGTTGCCGGCGAGAACAACGACCTCTCGGCGCTGTCGCGCGGCGATGTTGTGTCTTCTCTGCAGGAACTCACGCGTCTGGCCGTTCACACGCGCACCGGCGAATTCTCGCGCCTGATTCTGGATGTTGGCGGTTCACGCGACGCCCGTGCACAGGAACTGGAGCGCATTGTGGATCGCGCCGTAGAGCGCATCGAAGGCGGTGCTGCATCGGCCGCACTCCCCCCGATGTCTTCGTACGAACGCAAACTGGTCCACGACGCCGTCGCAGAGCGCGGCTTTGTCTCTCACTCCGAGGGTGAAGGCGCAGACCGCCACACCGTCATCACTCGGGCATAGTTTCACGTGAAACATTTCGACGCCGAGGAAGAGCCGGCGTGCGCTGCAGCGCTCTTCGGTGACGAAATCGCTCGCGCACGACGTTTTGCAGAGAATTTGATTCATGAAGGCGAAGAACGTGGGTTGATTGGCCCCGACGAGCCAGCACGGCTGTGGTCGCGTCACGTGGTTAATTGCGTCCTATTGGCCCCCGAACTGGGACAATCACACTCTGAGCGCCGGCTGCGAGTCGCCGATATTGGCAGTGGAGCCGGTCTTCCCGGGCTTGTTCTGGCAATTGCTCGTCCCGACATCGACTTCACCCTGATCGAGCCACTCGAGCGTCGTACGCGTTGGTTGCGCGAGCAGGTAGAGGACCTGCAACTCGACAACGTCGAGGTATTTACCGGTCGTGCCGAAGATTACCCCAACAAACAGGCATTTGATGTGGTCACGGCGCGAGCCGTCAAGGCGCTAAAGACCTTGATCCCCATGATTTCACCCTTGGTTGCACCCGGCGGAAGCATCAAACTGCTCAAGGGCGCCCGTATCGACGATGAAATTTCGGCTGCAACACGCCAGATTTCTCGATTCGCACTGACGGACATCTCCACCGCAGTATTGGGCGAGGGTGTCGTCCCCGAACCCACCCGAATGTTTTCCGCAACCCTCTCGCGCTAACAACTTTCCACAAGCCATGTTTCACGTGAAACATTTGTCGGTGGTTGGTGGTAATTTCGTCATGACGAACACATGAACGAAATCGCGGAGGACATAGTGCAGAACAACGGTATTTCGGCGGGAAATAACACCGAACGCGTTGGTGCACTCTCAACCCCCATTGCCGACGAGCTGATGGACCTCAGCCGTCGACGTGTTGCATTACGGGATAAAACCGCCCCACTGCCCTCAAAAACCCGCGTTATTGCTGTGTCTAACCAGAAGGGCGGGGTGGGCAAGACCACGTCGACCGTCAACCTCGCCGCCGCCTTGGCCGATTTGGGTGCAAAAGTCGTCGTCATTGACCTCGATCCACAGGGAAACGCGTCCACGGCGCTGGGAATCGAACATAATGCGACAATTCAGGGCACGTATGAAACACTGCACGGTGCCACAACCTTGGGATCGGTGCTGCGACAGAGCCAGCAACACCCGAACCTGTGGTGTGCGCCCGCCACGATTAACCTTGCCGGTGCGGAAATCGAACTGGTTCCCCAGGGGAATCGCGAGTTCCGACTGCGCGACGCGATCACCGAATACATCGCCGCGTCGACACAGCCTCCTCACTACATTTTTATTGACTGCCCTCCCTCACTGGGCCTGCTGACCATTAATGCTTTGGTCGCGGCAGACGAGGTGTTGGTGCCAATCCAGGCCGAATACTATGCACTCGAGGGTGTCACCATGCTGTGGAACAACATCGCCATGGTTGCCCAGAGCCTGAATCCTCGCGTCCACATCTCGACAATCCTTTTGACCATGGTCGATGCACGCACCAATTTGTCGCGTGAGGTCGAGGCCGAAGTCCGTTCACACTTCCCCACGCAGGTACTGACCGCCGTAATTCCGCGCTCCGTGCGTGTTTCCGAAGCCCCCAGTCACCAGCAGACAGTGATTGGGTACGACAACAACTCCAGTGGCGCACTGTCGTACCGCGAAGCGGCCATCGAAATCGCAGAACGGGCCACCCCCGCGCCTGCAGAAGCCGTTACCCCTGGCGTACAGGAAAACAGCTCGACCGAAATTCCCACGGATCAGTAACAGGAAACGAGAAACCTCATGGCAACGAAACGCACCGGTCTGGGACAAGGCATTGGCGCCCTCATTCCCACCGCACCCGTGGGTGAACGCCCGATCGACCAGTTTTTTGGCGGCGCACCCGTAGTGGACAACAACTTGGCTCCCGTCCCCGGCGCCAGTTTCCAACTCATCAACCCCAACGACGTGGTCCCCAACCGCGCACAGCCTCGTACCGAGTTCCGCCCCGAAGAATTGGCCGAACTCGAGCATTCGATTCGTGAATTTGGCGTACTTCAGCCAATTGTGGTGCGCCCACTGGAGAACCCTCAGCCCGGTGCGCGTTACGAACTCGTCATGGGCGAACGCCGTCTGCGCGCCTCGAAGGCCGTTGGGCTCGTAGAAATGCCCGCAGTTATCCGCGATACCAAAGATGTCGACATGTTGCGCGACGCGCTGCTGGAGAACATCCACCGCGCCCAACTGAACGCATTGGAAGAGGCTTCGGCCTATCAGCAGCTGATCGAAGATTTTGGGATTACCCAGGAGGAGCTCGCACAGCGAATCGGCCGCTCGCGCCCCCAGGTCACCAACACTCTGCGTCTCTTGCGCCTCCCGGAAAAAGTTCAGCAGCGTGTAGCAGCTGGTGTGCTGTCGGCCGGTCATGCGCGCGCAATACTCTCGCTGGGTGACCGCGACATGATGGAACGACTTGCCACCAAGATCATCAACGAGGACCTCTCGGTGCGCGAGGCCGAGGCTACCGCTGCAGTAATGGCCGGACGCCCTGCACCGGGAACCAAGGCCACGCCGCGAGCAGGTGGACGAACTGACTTCCTGACTGAGGTTGCGGGGCGACTGGGTGACAAACTCAATACACGGGTTAGCGTCAAGCTGTCGAAGTCCAAGGGATCGATTACCATTGACTTTGCGACGATTGCTGACCTGAACCGTATCGTCGCCGAGATCGAAGGCGGGAACTAAAGCGGCTCTGACCGGGTCTTTTTCTGAAATTACACGAATACACGATCACGAGTTCGACGTAGGTTCAGACGCCCAGTCCACGGCGGAGGGAAGTAGTTGTTGCTGGTTGTCAGTGGAACCATCTGTTGCTGGTTGTCAGTGGCCGCAGCTGGTGGCGGTTGTGAGCGGAATCACAGCGTTACCGCAACGGTGGCCGCTGCAGTAGTGCACCTGCCGGGGGATTCTCGGTGCGGGGTGATGTGCGGTCAACGGCTGACGGACAAACCTGTCGGACGGAATCCCGTCGAATGTTGCTGACGGATTCGGCTTACGGACGAATCTGTCGGATGGAATCCTGTCGAATGGCTCTGACGGACTCGGCTTACGGACGAATCTGTCGAATAGCGCTGACGGACAGCGGCTTACGGACGAATCTGTCGGACGAAACCCGTCGAATAACTCTGATGGACTACGGCTGACGGACAGCGGCTGACGGATGAAACCAGCGGAACGGATTTCACATAGAACCTTGACGGAAAAATCCAGCGGACAGCGGCCGGCGGACGGAAACCGACGGACAGCGGCTGACAGATAGAACCCTGTCGGACGAATCTGTCGGACGGAATCCCATCGCAACATCCTGACGGTCTGGCGTACAGGCGAATTACCGTTCGGTAAGCGCCGCCGTCACGAGGCCCCGAAAAGCGCTAGGCCGTGAAGGCGTCCTGCACTAAACCGGCGAATGCGGCACCGGGATCGATCTGTTCGGCCTCGAGGGCCAGAGCAACGGTCGAGGTGTCTGTCAGACCGGGGCTGACGCTGGCCTCGAGGAACCACGGAACGCCGTTGCCGTCAACGATCAGGTCGACGCGCGAGATGTGGCCGAGGCCCAACGCCTCGTGAACAAGCAACGCGGTGTCGTGTACGGCTGCCGAAATGGCGGCATCGAGGCGCGCAGGAGCATAAAAACGCGTCTCGCCGGCGTTGTAACGCTCTTCAAAGCCATAAAAGCCGCTCAGTGGCTCAATCTCTACGGCGGGCAGGACTGTACGCCCAGCGGCCGTCTGTAGGACGGTCACACAGACCTCGGTGCCCACGATTTGGCGTTCGATGAGGGCTTGGTCGCTGTATGTGTAGGCGTGCACTAGCCCGCGGCGCAGTTCGTCGAGCGAATCAACCATCGAAACACCCTGTGCGGATCCCCCACGTGCCGGCTTGACGGCAACGGGGAAACCGAAACTGTCGGCAATTACCGATAAAACACCCTCGGCACCCAGTTCACGGAATGCATCGCGGGTCAGGGTCAACGAATTGGGGGTGGCAACACCGGCGCGTTCAACAACGGTCTTTGCCGAGGGCTTGTCCCAGGCCAGACGGGTGGCGGCGGCATTGGATCCCACGGTGGGAATGCCCAAAGTCTCGAGAATTCCCAGCAACGAGCCGTCTTCGCCGCTGGTTCCATGCAGCACGGGCCAAATGACGTCGGGACGATCGGCAATGAGCGAAGGAATCAGGGCGGCGTCCGAGTCGCGCAGGTCCACACGCAGTCCGTGCTTGGCCAGCGCTTCGGCCAGCAGACGGCCGGAGGTCAGAGAGATGTCGCGTTCATGCGAGATACCGCCGGCGAGTACGGCGACACGAGGGGTTGAGTTCACGGGGGCTCCTTACGCGAGGTCCGGTGGTGGTGAAACGACGTGTGACAACTGGGTGACGTCGGCAATCGGGGGCGAGAAGGTGTCAAAGAGCTCGGATTCTTGGCGAATTACCTCGGACAGGCGCCGAACGCCCTCGCGGATGTCGTCCTCGGTGGGATAACAGAACGCCAAGCGAATGTTGGAACGTCCCAGACCGTTCGTGTAGAACGCCGTTCCCGGGGTGTAGGCCACAAGTTCGCTGACCGCACGCGGCAGCATCGCCTTGGAATCCAGGTATTCGGGCAGGGATAACCACACATAAAAGCCACCGTTGGGTTCGGTGCGGTGGAAACCGGGCAGATACTCATCCAAGGCGCCCAGCATGGCATCGCGACGGTTGCGATACAGCCCGCGGAAGACATCAATTTGTGCCTTCCAATCGGATGTTGCGAGGTAGTCGCTGATAACCATCTGGGTGAGGGCGCTGGGGCACAGAATCGCGGATTCCGCGGCCAAGACCAACTTTTCTCGGATTGCGTGGGGGGCGAGAGCCCAACCGACGCGGAATCCGGGGGCAAACATTTTGGAGAACGACCCCAGGTACACGATTCCGTCGTCGTCGATCGAGCGCATGGCATCGGGCGAGGGTGTGTCGAACCACAGCAGGCCGTAGGGGTTGTCCTCGATGATGAGAATCTTGTGCCGTTTGGCGATTTCGATCAAGCGGGGGCGACGTTCCGCGCTGAGCGTCACTCCGGAAGGATTCTGGAAGTTGGGGATCAGGTACAGCAGTTTCAGGGTTTTGCCCGCAGCTTGCGCGCGCGCAATTGCATCCTCGAGTGCCTCGGGGATCATGCCCTCTTCGTCGGTCTCGACATGCTGAACATCGGCCTGATACGAACGGAAAATGCCGAGTGCGCCCAAATAGCTGGGTGATTCGGCAAAAACGACGTCACCTTCGTCAATGAACAGCTTGGTAATCAGGTCAAGGGCCTGCTGTGAGCCCGTGGTGATGACAAGGTTGTTGGCGCTCGCCGTGATGCCCTCGAGTGCACAAACTTCGAGAATCTGCTCGCGCAAGACGGGGAGCCCCTGGCCGGAACCGTATTGCAGGGCCGCGGCACCCTGTTCACGCATGACCTTGGTCATCGTGTTGGTGATCAGGTCCAGGGGAAGCGCCGAAACGGCGGGCATTCCACCGGCGAGCGACACGACCTCGGGGCGGGATGCCACCGCGAACAGGGCACGAACTTCGCTGGCGCTCAGACCGGATGTGCGCTCGGCGTAATGACCACGCCAATCGTCGAGGGTTGTCCCTTGTGTTCCCGAAGTCACGGGATTATCAGCCGATAAAGTCAGCAAGATCCGCTTCAAGAGCGGGCCTCGGCTTTGCGCCGGTGATTGACTTCACAACCTCGCCGTTCTGGAACACCTTCATGGCGGGAATGTTGAGAATGTTGTATTCGGCGGCGAGGTCGGGGTAATCGTCCACATTGAGCTTGACGATGTCGATCTTGTCGGCGTGTGCCTCGGCAATGGCGTCAAGGATGGGCGAAACCGCGCGGCAGGGACCACACCAGGGGGCCCAGAAGTCCACGATGACGGGCTTGGCGTTCTGCAAAACTTCGGCGGCAAATGTTGCGTCGGTGACATCGCGGGCGGCGCTCATGGTGTGTCCTCTCAGTGGTGGTTCGAGTCTAACGAAATTTAGTGAGCAGATTCGAGGAAGTGCTGAGCATCCAGTGCCGCCACTGCACCACTGCCGGCGGCGGTGATGGCCTGACGGTAGGTGGGGTCGATGACGTCGCCGGCCGCGAAAACACCGGAAAGGTTGGTGCGCGAGCTGCGACCGTCGACCGCAATGGTGCCGTCTGCAGTGAGCTCGACCTGGCCCGCAACGAGGTCGGTGCGGGGGTCGGCGCCGATTGCGACGAACAGACCATCCAGCGCCAATTCGCGGGTCGCGCCGGTCGAATCGGTCAGTTCAACGCCCGAAACTTGGTCGGTACCACGGATTCCGGTCACCGTGACGCCGGTGACGAACTCGATCTTGGGGTCGCCCTGCGCGCGAGTCAGCATGGCGGGCGATGCACGGAAGTTGTCGCTGCGGTGCAGGATGTACACCTTGTCGGCGAAACGGGTGAGGAAGGTGGCTTCTTCCATGGCCGAGTCCCCGCCACCGACGACGGCAACGGTGCGCTTACGGAAGAAAGCACCATCGCAGGTTGCACACCACGAGACACCGAATCCGCTGAGGCGCGCCTCGTCATCAAGGCCCAGACGACGATATTCGCTGCCGGTCGAGATGATGACGGCGCGGGATTCCACGACATCGCCGTTTCCGAGGGTGACCTTTTTGATGTCACCGGTCAGGTCGACGCTGACGGCATCGTCGAACACCAGTTCGGCGCCGTGGCGTTCGGCCTGGGCCTGCATGTTCATCATGAGTTCGGGACCCATGACGCCTTCGGGGAAGCCGGGGAAGTTGTCGACCTCGGTCGTGTTCATCAGGTCGCCACCCATTTTGACGCTCGAGGTAATCACGAGGGGCTTGAGTTCGGCACGAGCCGCATAGATCGCGGCGGTGTAACCGGAGGGACCGGAACCAATAATGATGAGATCGCGCATTGCGAATCCTTTCGACGCAGAGTCAATCAAAGTTTAGACGGCGATATTCCCGTAGGTCGCGGCTGGCCTCGGTTCGGCGGATTTACGGGCCGAATTGTTAGGCTGTGTGACGAAAGGCTGTGATAGTCATGGTGAACTTGGGTCGTTCACATCGTGTGTCGGGGGCTTCCGCGTCCGTTCGGGGCGAGGACGTTGTCCTCGGTAAATCCCGGCGCTCGGCGTCACCCACCGCGGGAGTCCTGTTCGGATTGCTCGGTGTTGTGTCGTTCTCGTTGAGTTTGCCGATGACGGGATTTGCCCTGCAGAGCTTCCCCAGCTTGTTTGTGGGTGCGGGCCGCGCTGTAGTGGCGGCCATTTTGGCGATCATCGTCCTGTCGGCCACGCGCTCTGCGATTCCGAACCTGCGCCAGTTCGCGCGAATTGGCGTGGTTGCCGCCGGAGTAGTCGTGGGTTTCCCCTTCTTTACGTCCTATGCGCTGCAATACGTCCCCTCGTCGCACGGCGCGGTCATTATCGGGTTACTGCCCGCGATGACTGCGGTTGCGGCCGTGATTCGAGGGCGCGAGCGTCCGTCGCGCGTGTTCTGGATTGCCGCCGTGCTGGGCGCCACCTCGGTAATGACCTTTTCCGCTATTACACACGAGGGCGGCTGGGGGATTTCTCTCGCTGACCTGCTGTTGGTGGGCGCCGTGCTGTGTGCGGCGATGGGGTACGCCGAGGGCGGATTACTGTCACGGGAAATCGGCTCGTGGCAGACCATCAGCTGGGCATTGGTCGTTTCGCTGCCGTTCATGGTGCCGTTGGCCATCGTCAGCCTCGATAGTTTCACGTGGAACGTCACCCCTCAGGCCTGGCTGGGATTCGCGTATTTGTCCGCCGTCAGCATGTTCCTGGGTTTCTTTGCCTGGTATCGAGGCCTCGCCATCGGCCCGATCACACGGGTCAGCCAAATCCAATTGGTGCAACCCGTGCTGACAATCCTGTGGGCCGCACTGTTTTTTGGGGAGAAAGTGGGTGCCGTCGTGTGGATTGCGGCCGCCGCCGTGGTGATGTGGGCCGCAGTGGCCGTGAGGGCTCGAATCAATTCGGCCCAGTCACGCCGTTAGCGTCGTCGAAGCCCCGACACGATGGCCCCCATGTGTGGGTCGCGCAGCAGCATCAGTGTTCCGGCGTATCCCAGCGACATCACCGCACCCACCCCGGCGAGAATCAACAGCGTTGTCGTCATAGACCCAAAGCCGAAGTGCTGACCGAGGTAGCGGTCGATGCTGAAACCCAGGGCTGTGAGGGTCAGGAATCCCGCAATCACGGCAACCACCGCGGCACTGGCGAACCGGATGCTGTGACGCATCAATTCGCGCAGACCAACCGAACCCAAGCGGCGACGCAACAGTGCGACCAAGAGTGCCGCTTGAATGAGTCCCACGGCGCTGGTCAATAGCGCCAATTCGCGGGCGATATGACCACTGTTGCCCGCACCGATCAGCAGGGCGCCGGCAATGAACACGCTGGAGTGCACGATCTGAACCAGGAACGGGGTCCGAGTGTCCTCGAGTGCATAGAAAATGCGCTGCAGAACAAAGACGACGCTGAAGGGAACGAGTCCGATCGCAAAACCTGCCAGAACGGTCGCCATTTCGACGACGGTTTCCGGTTCGGACGAGAATACGGCCGAGATGGGGACGCTGAGGGTCACGATTCCCGCGGTGGCAAGGAACATGAACAGGCCGATGCGTGAAATAGATTCCACAATGTCGCGGGACAGCGATTCCCAACGGCCGTCACGCACGTCGGCGCTCATGCGGGTGAAGTATGCGGTGGCCAATGACACCGTGGCCACCGAGTGGGGCAACATGAACACCAGCCACGAAAAACGCAGTACGGCGATAGCGGGTTGACCGTCGGCCGATGCGATCGACGCCACATTGGTCTGTACCAGTCCCGCGATCTGGGTGATGATGATCATCCCGAAGGTCCAACCGGCAAGTTGGCTGGCACGACGCAGTCCCACCCCACGGAAGTGGAAATCGGGGGAGAACTGCACACCCGCGCGGCGCAGGAAGAGGAACAGGATTGTGGCCTGGGCGGCGACACCCAGCGTCGCGGTCCCGGCCAACATGGCAATGGGACCCGCGGTCCACCAACCGGCATCGTGATACGAGTTCCAGAATGGCGTGACACCGGGGTCGGCGGGAAAAGCCGCGGTCAACGCCAACATTCCCGCAATAGCGATGAGGTTGTTGACGACCGGAGCCCACGTAAACGGACCGAATACACCGCGGGCGTTGAGCACTTCACCCAGCAGCGCATAGACGGCATAGAACAGAATTTGCGGCAGACACCACCAGGCAAAGGCGGTGGCAAGAGCAAGGGATTCCCCGTCAAAACCCGCACTCGAGCCTTGACCCGCATACAGCGAGACCAGAACAGGGGCGCTCGCCGTAGCGATCACGGCCACCCCGCCGAACACCAGCAGTCCCAGGGTCAGCAGTTTGTTGATGTACCGGGCTCCGCCATCATCGTGCTGGCTGGCGCGCACAATCTGGGGCACGAGAACCGCACTGAGCACACCGCCCGCCACAATCGCATAAATATTGTTGGGTAACTGATTCGCCAGCGCAAAGGCGTCGGCACCCTGCCCCACGGTACCCAGCGTCTGCGCCAACACGACGGCACTGATGAAACCGAGGATTCGGGACACCACGGTGCCCGACGCCAACAACAGGCTGGAACGGCCAATATTGCCCGCCGTCATCGGTTATCCCTGCGGCGACGGAGGGTGCGCACGACTCCCAGGGCGAGCACGGTGACAACCACCGCACCAAAACTGACAATCGTCAGGGTTTCCCACTGCGCCGATGCCGAAATATCGAATCGGGTCACCGTACCCATGGGCACACCGGAGGGGGTCTGCAGCTTCATGGTCAGTTCGGTGCTGCCGTTGGACACAACCTGGAGCGGAACAGTCACACGCGTCGATGAATGCGCGGACACCGTAACCATCTGAGAGGGCTGTGACACGGTGACGATTGCGGACTTCGAGCGCGCCTTGAGATTCACGGTCACATCGGTGTCGCTGTCGTTCACCACGGTCACCGGAAAGGCGGTCTGGCTGGCCAAGATCGTGTACGCACTGGCTTCGACGATGCGAATTTGGCGTTCCGATTCGTTGCTGCCCAGCTTGTATTCGGTGTCGGCTGTGGCAAAACCACCCGATTCCCCGACGGAACTGAGGGCCGCAAGGTGTCGCAGTCGCGGAAACAGCAGCACGGTGGGGTCGGCACCGATGGTCGAAAACGCCCGATCCCGGCGCAGTCGGGTAAAAATCGAGTTGAGAGCCTTTTGGTCCGCAAACTTGTGAAAGGCCAGGTCGCGACCAATGTCGGCGACGTTCAGCGGAACCACAGGGGTCAACGTGACCTGATCATTGCCGCTGATGATGCGCAACAAGGCGCGGACTCGAGCCACATCGAGCGATTCCGTTTCGAGGGCAAACCAAATGCTGCCCGATCGTCCCGCAGCAATCAGTGCTCGAGCGGTTTGGGAAACGTTTGTTGTGGATTCGTGGCGGACAGCCTCTGAGGCGCGGGCCGTGGCCGCCGAGGACAGCACCTGACGCGTGCCCGTGTAATCGGTGTCGTCGAACAGCAGGGTGTCGTATCCCAAACCGGCCAGTTTCGATGCGGCACCTTCGGGGATTACCGCTCCCGAAACCCAGCCGGTGATTTCGGTCGGGGCCTGCCCCGACAGTTCGGCCAGCTCGGATGCCCCGATGCGGTCGGTGGGTTGTGTCGAGATCAGCAGCATGGGGTCGGCGTTGGCCCACGGCAACAGGATGAGGTTTGCCTCGGTGATGATGGTGGTCTGCCAGTCGGCGACGGCGTCCGGAACGGAGTCGCCCAGCGCCTCGATGCTGGCGAGGATTCGACTGTCGACCGCCACAGTGACATCGAATTCGACGGCAAGGTCGGCCAGGGCGGTGAACTCACCGGTCGGCGAGGTCGCCTCGACGAGTTCAGCCTCGGTCATCAGTTGGTGGCTGGGTTCGCTGAGGATCGGCAGCACGATTCCCATGCTCGAGGCGCCCGAGGCGGTCGCCGCCGTCGCACTTGATGCGGGGATGACGGTAAGACCCGTGACCGCCCCAACGAGCGCCATACTTGTGGCGACTCGGGCAGCCGCGCGGATTCGCGAAACGACCGTCGACATGGTGGTAAGTCTAGACTGTGGCGTTATGAAGAGCGTGGCAGATGCAGTGGAATACCTGACAACCCGTTCGACCGAAGAACCGCTGAAAACCTTGGCAGAGCGCTTTGCTCACGAGGGTTTCGAGCTGGCGCTTGTCGGCGGACCGGTGCGGGATGCGTTCCTGGGCCGCGCCATCACCGACCTCGATTTGACCACCAATGCTCGGCCCGACGACATCCTTCGAATCGTGTCGCCCGTCGCCGAAGCCACCTGGGATGTGGGCCGGGATTTTGGCACCATCGCCGCCCGCGTGCATGGCGAGCAGGTCGAAATCACGACCTACCGTTCCGATATCTATGACGGTTCCACGCGCAAACCCGCCGTGACCTTTGGCGACAGCATCGAGGGCGACCTGATGCGCCGCGACTTCACCATGAACGCGATGGCGCTGACCCTGCCGGGACTGAACCTCGTCGACCCTCACAATGGGCTCAACGATTTGCTCGACGGCGTGCTGCGCACACCGGGCGCCGCCGTGGATTCGTTCGCTGATGACCCATTGCGCATGATGCGCGCCGCCCGTTTCCTGTCGCAACTGGGTGTCGAACCTCACGAGGACGTGGTGGCGGCCATGACCGCCGAGGCGCACACCATCGCGAATATTTCTGCCGAGCGCGTGCGCGACGAACTGGTGAAACTGTTGGCGACCGCTCATCCCGAACCGGGCCTGCGACTGTTGGTCGACACGGGGATTGCCGAATTGGTACTGCCTGAACTGCCCGCCTTGAAATTGCAGGTCGACGAACACGCCCATCACAAGGACGTGTATGAGCACACGATCACGGTCGTCAATCAGTACATCGAGATCGAACAGTCGCGCCACGGTGCACGAAACCCCGATATTGCGGGTCGACTGGCCGCGTTGCTGCATGACTGCGGCAAGCCGGCGACGAAAAAGGTCGAGTCGGGCGGGGCCGTTAGTTTTCACCACCACGACGTTGTCGGAGCCAAGATCGCACGGAAGCGCCTCGTCGCCCTGCGTTTTGACAACGACACGATCGACCGGGTCACACACCTAATCGAACACCACCTGCGTTTCTTCGGGTACAGCGATTCCAGTTGGACCGATTCGGCCGTCCGACGTTATGTCCGCGACGCCGGCGAGGGACTCGAACAACTGCACATTCTTACCCGTGCCGACGTGACCACGCGAAACCGGCGCAAGGCCGACAAGCTCAGCGGCGCCTATGACGATCTCGAACGCCGCATTGCGGAAATTCGGGAACAGGAAGAGCTGGATTCGATCCGCCCCGACCTGAACGGTGAACAAATTATGCAGATTCTCGAGGTGGGTCCCGGGCGAATTATCGGCGAGGCCTATCGATTCCTCTTGGATCTGCGCCTCGATGAGGGGCCGCTGGACGAAGAAACCGCGACCCGTCGACTGCGGGAATGGGCGGCCTCCCGCTTGTCTTAAGCGGAAAACACCTGTAGCCTTGGAAAGTTGCGCATTCGTGTGCGCAGCACAAGGTGTTAACCCTCCTGCTACAGAACGTCTGTAGCCGTTGAGTCCAGAGGAGGTGGGTTATCTATGCATCCTTATGAACTGATGGTGATTCTCGACCCAGAGGTCGATGAGCGCACTGTTCAGCCCAGCTTGGAGAAGTTTCTCTCGGTTGTGACCAAAGATGGTGGTTCTGTCGAAAGCCTCGACATTTGGGGCCGTCGCCGTCTTGCCTACGAAATCCAGAAGAAGTCTGAGGGCATCTACGCTGTGGTGAACTTCACCGCAGAGCCCGCGACCACTGCGGAACTCGAGCGTCAGCTTCGCCTGTCGGAGTCGATCATGCGTACCAAGGTTCTTCGCGCTGACGAGGCAGTTGCACGTATCGCTGCAGCCGCCGCCCCCGCAGTAGAAGCCGAGTAGGGCCATGGCGAACGACACGGTCATCACGGTTGTGGGTAACCTCACGGCCGACCCTGAGCTTCGCTTCACCCAGGGTGGTGTTGCAGTGGCGAACTTCACCATTGCGTCCACCCCTCGCACTTTCGACCGCGCAAGCAACGAATGGAAAGACGGCGAGCCGCTCTTCCTTCGTGCCAGCGTATGGCGCGAATTCGCCGAGCACGTTGCCGGTTCGCTGACGAAGGGTTCGCGCGTTCTCGCAACGGGCCGCCTGAAGCAGCGTTCCTACGAGACGAAAGAGGGCGAAAAGCGCACCTCGATCGAGCTCGAGATTGACGAAATCGGTCCCTCGCTCCGTTACGCAACCGCAAACGTTACCCGGAGTGTCGGAGGCTCAGCGCCTCGCGGCGATTCGTCCTCGTGGGCTTCGCAGCCTGCCGGTGGCGACGCATGGGGTCAGCCCGAAGCAGAGGCTTGGCCCGCTGCTAGCGACTCGTACCCCGACGACACCCCGTTCTAAACAACTTTCACTCTAAGGAAATCACTATGGCTGGAAAAGCAAGCGGCGACCGCCGCAAGCCCCGCGTCGGAAAGGGAGCGAAGACCGCTGCCCCCGCACGCCCCATCAAGATTGACGTCATTGACTACAAGGACGTCGCAACTCTCCGCAAGTTCGTCTCGGAGCGCGGAAAGATCCGTTCGCGTCGTATTACCGGCGTTTCGGTTCAGGAACAGCGCCTGATCGCTCGCGCAGTGAAGAACGCCCGTGAAATGGCTCTTCTTCCCTACGCCGGTGCAGGACGATAGGGGAACATCATGGCAAAGGTTATTCTCACCAACGAGGTCTCGGGTCTGGGTTCAGCCGGCGACGTCGTCGAGGTTAAGAACGGTTATGCACGTAACTACCTTCTTCCCCAGGGCTTCGCAGTAGCGTGGTCGCGCGGTGGCGAGAAGCAGGTTGCGGACATCAAGCAGGCCCGTGTCGCTCGTGAACTGGCTTCGGTCGAGGACGCACAGGCACTCAAGGCAGCAATCGAAGCCAAGCCCGTCACGGTTCGCGTGAAGGCTGGCGCCGAAGGTCGCCTCTTTGGTTCGGTCAAGACCGGTGACATCGCAGACGCAATTTCGGCTGCTGGCGTTGGCTCGGTTGACAAGCGCACCATCGAAATCGCCGGCGCGATCAAGTCGACCGGTTCGTTCGAGGCCACCGTGAAGCTTCACGAGGGTGTCGTCGCAAACATCGCACTGAAGGTTGTTGCCGCAAAGTAATCACCCCGGTGCTGAGGGCCCGTGGAATTCGTTCCACGGGCCCTTTTTCGTGCCCTGATTGCCCCGTTTTGTGTACTCAGTCCACCTCAATTAGGGCTTTACCGCTGGGGAAAAGTTAAAGGTTCAAGCACAACTTTAAACATTCTTTTCCACACAGCGTGAAACTGTAAAACAGGCGGTCAGGTGGCTTTTTGCGAAATTCGCTTGATTGTTTATCCCCAGCTCTCAACAGGTTGTGCACAAGGTTATGCGGCGTGGTTCACAGGTTTATCACAGACTTATCCACAGGCTCGTTTGCGTGGGGGTAACAGAGCCTCTAGCCTCAAAGGAGCGGAGCTCTGTGGGCCCAGTTGGGCCGTGTCGGAGCCATCTGAGACACTCGAATTACCGCCGCTTCACCTATCAAAGGACACACGTGTTAGAACCGAACATGGACTTCGCCGAGGAACCCGCCGGCGAGCGTCGCGTTCCGCCGCACGATGTGAGTGCCGAAATGAGCACACTCGGCGGCATGCTGATGTCCAAGGATGCGGTCGGCGAGGTCATGGAATATGTGAAGGGTGTCGACTTCTACCTTCCCAAGCACGAGATCATCTTTAATGCCATCGTCAACCTCTTTGGTCGTGCCGAACCGACCGATGTCGTCACCGTCACCAACGAACTGACCAAAACGGGTCTATTGCAGAAGATCGGTGGCGCAAACTATCTGCACACGCTGATCAACTTTGTGCCCACCGCCGCCAACGCCGGGTATTACGCCGAAATCGTTGCCGACAAGGCAATTCTGCGCAAGCTCGTTGAATCGGGTACCCGCATTACCCAGCTGGGATACGCCGCCGAGGGTGAACCGGTCAAACTGGTGGACGAAGCTCAGGCCGACATTTTTAACATCGGCAAGGGTGCGAAATCACAGGAAGCCGTCAAAATTGGCGAGGCGTGGGAAAACGTAGTCGACGAAATCGAACGTGCCGCGGGAAACACGAACGACGGTGTCACCGGTGTTCCCACAGGATTCCGTGAACTCGACGAACTGACCCACGGTTTCCAGCCCGGTCAGCTGATTCTCATCGCGGCCCGACCCGGTATCGGTAAGTCGACCCTCGCACTGGACATCGCGCGCGGGGCCTCGGTAAAGCACGATCAGTCCGTCGTCTTCTTTTCGCTGGAAATGTCCCGCGGTGAAATCGCGATGCGTTTGATGTCGGCGGAAACCCGCATCTATTTGAACAAGATCCGCAGCGGAAATATCGACCAGCGTGGTTGGTCGGAAATCGCCAAGGTGCACGCCAAGCTCAACCAGGCTCCGCTGTATATCGATGACAGCGCCAACTTGACCCTCGTCGAAATCCGTTCGAAGTGCCGCCGATTGAAGCAGCAAATGGGCCTCAAAATGATCGTTATCGACTATTTGCAGCTGCTGACCAGCGGTAAAAAGGTCGAAAGCCGTCAGCAAGAGGTCTCGGAATTCTCGCGTTCGCTCAAGTTGCTGGCCAAGGAACTGGGCGTGCCCATCATCGCGCTGTCACAGTTGAACCGTGGCTCGGAAAACCGCGAGAACAAGAAACCGCAGCTGTCGGACCTGCGTGAGTCGGGTTCGCTGGAACAGGATGCCGACATCGTGATCCTGCTGGAACGCGATCCGTATGCCGACCAGGCGATGGAAAACGCCAACGACACCGTTCTGCACGTCGCCAAGCACCGTAACGGACAGACCAAGGAACTCACGGTTCTGTTCGAGGGTGGATTCTCGCGCTTCTCGGAAATGGCGCAAATCTAACGGGTTTATGCTGAAGGGGTCGAAAGGTTATCGTGACCCGTAAAGAAATTCTGAGGCACGCCGCGGTTCTGGCCTATCCCCTCACGGGGCTGGTAGTGGGCATGATCATCACTTTCACCCAGCACCACGCGCTTGCACTCGGTGTTTGGGGCTACCTCGTCATCTCGGCGGCCTCGGTCGTAACTGGATTGGTGACCGCAACCGGTCGCCACCTCGTGACTCTGGGCGCTCAGGTCATCGTCGTCGCCGGCTCGGTCATCCTGTTGACCGTCGGATGGCAGCCGTCCGTGCTTCTGGTCATCGCTCTGGTCGCGACAATTTCGCTATTGCAATGGATGCGCGGTCCCTCAAACATCACCCTGCGCAGCAGCCTGATTTTTCTGTCGCTGCCGATTGCCGTGGGCATCGCCGCTGGGACCGAGGTCGCAATCGTCGGCGTCATTGGAGCATGGGCGATAATTATGGGAGTGTTCACCACCCTGGCGCATATCGATACCGTACGCACCGCAGCAAAGGAACTTCAGCATGGCTAATCGCGACAAGACCCGTCCCGCCGAACTCATTGGGCTGTCCGCGGCCATCGGTGGTTTCATCGGTTTGATCACCCTGATGGTGACTCGCGACCTGACGTTCTCGGCCGTATTCGGTGGCCTGTTCTTCATCACGTCGCTGGTCGTGCTGGCCATGATTGTGCTGACCATCAGCCCCACCTTGCCGCAGAACAAGGGCGACTCGGCACACGACTAGTCGCCGATTCCTCTAAACGCGGGGATCAGGCCAGACAGAAACCGACGGCTCGGCCGTCAGGGACTAGGCCAGAAAGTCGACGAGCGAATCGGCGACACCGACATACGTGGCCGGGGTCAAGGCGCGGAGTCGAGCCTTGCCGTCCTCGCTCATGTCCAACCCATCGATGAACGAACCCAGATCGGCGGCCGTCAGACGCTGTCCGCGGGTTAGGTTCTTCAGCAACTCGTAGGGGTTGTCGATGGTCGTCGTGCCGGCCACGCGCTCGGCGCGCAGGGCGGTCTGGATTGCTTCGCCCAGGACTTCCTGGTTGTCGTCGAGGTCGGCCAACAGGGCCGCACGGTTCAACGACACCTCGTGCAGACCGCGGAAAATGTTCGACAGGGCCAAAACTGCGTGACCCAGGGCCACGCCAAAGTTACGCTGCGTGGTCGAGTCGGTGAGGTCGCGCTGCATGCGCGAAGTGACGAGGGTCGACGCCAGAGATTCGCACAACGCGTTCGACAGTTCGAGGTTCGCCTCGGCGTTCTCGAATCGAATCGGGTTGACCTTGTGGGGCATCGTCGACGAGCCAGTGGCGCCCGCGACGGGAATCTGGGTGAGGTAGCCCAACGAGATGTAGGTCCAGACATCGGTGCACAGATTGTGCAGCACGCGGTTGACATGAGCGATGCGGGACAGGATCTGTGCCTGGGTGTCGTGCGACTCGATCTGGGTGGTCAGGGGGTTCCATTCCAGACCCAGGTGGGTGACGAATTCGCGGGATTCTGATACCCAGTCGATGTCCGGTGCTGCAGCATAGTGAGCCGAGAAAGTTCCGGTGGCTCCCGAGAACTTGCCGGTCAGGGCCACCTGGTCGACGCTGTCGACGAGTCGGGTGATGCGGTGAACGAAGACGGCGAGTTCCTTGCCAAAAGTGGTGGGTGTCGCGGGCTGGCCGTGGGTGCGGGCCAGCATCGGGGCGTCGCGGTAATCGCGGGCCAGTTCGGCGAGCCGGTCGATTACCTGCTGAACGGCGGGACGCCACACGGTGCGAACGGCCTTGTTCAGGGTGATTCCGTAGGACAGGTTGTTGATGTCCTCGCTGGTGCACGCAAAGTGAGTCAGTTCGGCGAGGCGACCCAGACCCAAGCGGTCAAGGTGCTCGCGCACGAGGTACTCAACGGCCTTGACGTCGTGGCGAGTGGTGGCCTCGAAGTGGGCAATTCGTGCGACGTCCTCGTCACCGAAGTTCGTGACGACCTCACGCAACGAGGCGGCCTCGGCCTCGGTAATGCTCGTGCCAAAAATGCCTCGCGATGCCAGGTGGATCAGCCATTCGACCTCCACCTCCACGCGTGCGTGGTTGAGTCCCGCCTCGGAGAGGAAGGCGCCAAGGTCGCTGACCGAGTCACGGTAGCGTCCATCGAGAGGGGAAAGGGGCTGTACAGAGAGGCTCATGCCTCAATTCTCTCGTATTTTCCACAGTCGTGGCGTCAGCGCTGTTATCCGCACGGCACCACAAAACTCCGATCCGGCCGGCGACGACCTGTCATCCTGCCGGTGGAGGTGAAACATGCTGAACGGGTGGGGAACGACGGTCCGGCTGGAGGACGCGTTGTGTGACGCGGCCACGTTGGTGCGTCGCGCCCTCGCTCACGAGGGCTGGGATGGGCCCAGTCGTGAGGCGTTCGACCAGCAGTGCGAAACCTGGGCGCACGAGCTGACGATTCTGGCGCAGAATTGTGCCGCAGCGGCTGCCGTAACCGAAACCACGAGGGCGACCGCCACCGCGATGTCCCTGGGGCTGCCAATTTCGTCGAACACCGGATCAATCCGGGGTTTTTCACCATGATGCTTGTGTCTGTGGGGCGCTCGCGGTTGGCCTTCACCACCGAATGTGTCACGGCGATTGTCGGGGAATTGCGAATGGCATTGCGGGCCATCACGGTGGCACAGAACTTTCGGGGCGGCCCGTATGCGTCGGCAGGCTACACCGACGACGTGTTGCTGACCGGACGGGTGAACAGCGTAACGGCGCGGATTGCCGACACAATTTCGGTGCTGGAGAACATGGCTATGGTCATGGATTCCCGCGAATTCGACCGAGTCGCGGCCCTGCGGTCTCAGTCCGTCGCCCTTCCAACCGCGTGGCCCGCGATGCTGGGCGTTCTGTGGGCGGCCGGAAACTCGAGGGAATCCATCACGGGGTTACGGCACGTGTCGTCGACGGTGATACCCCTGATTCCGAGGACCGCCGTCGCACCCGGTGCGGTTACCGTTGCCGCAGTGGACACCACCGTGGTGGGGCCGCCGCAATCCTTGGCGGAACGAGTGGCCCGGATCCCCACGGGGGACGAACGAATTCGCATCGAAAAATACGGGTCGGGGGCGACCGCCGAATTCGAGGTCTATATCGCGGGCACGGACTCGATTACGGATTCCACGAAGCCGTTCGCGTTGAGTTCGAATTTCGCATTGGCCACAAGTCAGCATTCCGATTCCCTGACGGCGGTCACGCTGGCGTTACGACGAGCGGGTGCGGGCCCCGAGAACCCGTTGGTCGTGACGGGCCACTCGCAGGGCGGACTGATTGCCATGGCTCTGGCGAATTCGGAGGAATGGAATGTCCGAGGAATTGTGACCGCGGGAACGCCAGTGGAATTGCTGCCGACACCTCAGGGGGTGCCTATGGTTCACCTGGAACATCTGGAGGACCCCGTTGTGGCGTTGGGCGGGCACCCCGGTGCCGATCGCGGCGAAACCTGGCTCGCTCCGTCGCCTGCGGGGGAACGACTGATGGGCGCACACGCCGCCACGGGCTATGTCGAAACAGCACGAGAAGTCGATGCTCGTCCCAGCGAATTCGTCGACCGCGTACTATCCCGATGGCAGGGTTACGGCGTGGGCACGGCCACCCTGTATTCGGCGGTTAACGGCGTCCGATCACCGGGCGGATGATGACACCGAGAATCCAGTTGCACAGAGACAGCACGAGCGACCCCAGAACGGCCCAGCCGAAACCATCAATGATGAGACCGAATCCCAGCGCGTCAGAGATCGCAGCCACCAACAGCAACAGCGAGCCGTTGATCACCAGAGCCACGAGACCCAGGGTGAGGATGTAAATCGGGAAGGCAACGATGCGAATAAACGTGCCAATAACGCCGTTCACAATGCTGAAAATTAGGGCAACCACCAGGTAGGTCAGCACGAGGTCGCTGTCACCGGGGCCAAAGGGCACCATGCTGATGCCGTCAACAAAGAAGTCGGCAACCCACAGGCCGGCGGCATTGATAAGAATTCCGATGACTAAACGAACCATGACCTCAACCCTAAACCACCGCGGCCGGCAGGTTTAGGCTGTCAGGGTGAACCTTTTCAACGCCGATAGTGGAATTCAAATCCGCCCCGAAATCCGCGCACTGCCCGCATACAAGCAGGGACGACCCGCGGCTGCGGATGCGTTCAAACTGTCATCGAACGAGAACCCGTTCCCCACACCCCAGTACGTGCTCGACGCCATCGACCAGGCGACAATTCTGCGATACCCCGAATCCACGTCCCGCGTGCTGCGCGAACGGCTCGCGCAGATGTGGTCGTGCGATGTGGACGAGGTCATCGTCGGCGCTGGATCCGTCTCGTTGTTGTACCAACTGATTCTGGCTGTTGCCGGTCCCGGGGACGAGGTTGTTTTCGCGTGGCGTTCGTTTGAGGCCTATCCCTGGCTCACCACGGTTGCAGGAGCCACCAGAATCCAGGTTCCCAACGATTCGGACCACCGACACGACCTCGACGCTATGGCCGCCGCGATCACCGATCGCACCCGCGCGGTGATTGTGTGTTCACCGAATAACCCGACGGGCGCCGCGGTCACGACGTCGGAATTCCACACCTTTATGTCCAAGGTTCCCGCCTCGGTTCTCGTCATCCTCGACGAGGCCTATGCCGAGTTCTCGCACGACCCTGAGGTGGTGTGTGGAAAGAAGATCAAGGGCCAGTACCCCAACCTGGTCACGCTGCGCACTTTCAGCAAGGCCTACGGTTTGGCCGGTCTGCGCATCGGGTACGGAATCGGCCCATTAGATATTGTGCAGGCGGCGACGTCGACCGCAATCCCCATGGTCGTGACCGAACAGGCGCAGCGCGCGGCGCTCGCCGTCTTGGACCACAACGACGACGCCATGGTGGTAGTCGCCGATATCTGCGAACGCCGTGACCGGGTGTGGCGCGAGCTCGTGGATCAGGGATGGTCCGTTCCTCAGCCTCACGGCAACTTTGTGTGGTTGCCGACGGGCGACGACACCGCACGTATCGCCGAATTGTTCGAGCAGGGCGGAATCGTCACTCGAGTGTTTGCGGGCGAGGGCATCCGAATCACCATTGGCGAGCCTGAATCTGTCGATGTTCTCCTAAGAATCGCGCAGGAGATTGTGTCTCAGTAACTACTGAGCGGGGTATTTCAGGGATAGATTGGGCTCTATGCCGTATACCGACGCGACTCTTCAGCTGTTGACGACGGAGGGAACGCTGGTCGACAATGACCGCGTTGCCCCGTACCGTCACCTTGTCGATGCCCTTTCCGACGAGCAATTGCAGGACTTTTACCGCAACATGGCCGTTACTCGCCGCTTTGATATCGAGGCGGGCAACCTGCAACGCCAGGGTCAGTTGGCGCTGTGGATTCCCAGCCTCGGCCAGGAGGCCGCACAGGTGGGTTCCGCCTTTGCGTCCCGACCCCAGGACACGATCTTTCCCTCGTACCGCGAACACGCGATTGCGCGTATTCGTGGCATCGACCCCATCCACATCATCGAACTGCTGCGCGGTGTGACGAACGGCGGGTGGAACCCCAACGATTCCAAGTTCCGCCTGTACACGCTGGTGCTGGGAACCCAGACCCTTCATGCGGCCGGTTACGCCATGGGTCTCAACTTTGACGGCAAGGTGGGCACGGGCGCAGTCGACACCGACGAGGCGGTCATGGTGTACTTCGGTGACGGTTCGTCGTCCGAGGGTGACGTGAACGAGGCGATGGTGTTCGCGCAGAGCTACCAGGCCCCGCTCGTGTTCTTCTTGCAGAACAACCAGTACGCCATCTCGGTTCCGGTGGAACGCCAGTCGCGCAGCCCGCTGTATCAGCGCGGTGAAGGTTTCGGCATCGATTCGTACCAGATCGATGGCAACGACGTCCTCATCTCGTATGCGGTGACCCGTCACGCTCTGGACACCGCTCGTGCGGGCGAGGGCCCTCGCTGGATCGAGGCTCAGACCTATCGTCTGGGCGCTCACACGACCAGTGACGACCCCACCAAGTACCGCAAACAAGAGGAAGAGGACTACTGGCGTCAGCGTGACCCGATTGCCCGCTTCGAACTGTTCCTTCGCGCACGCGGTGCATCCGAGGCGTTCTTTGCCGAGGTGAAGCAGGAGGGCGAGGACCTCGCCGCAGATATCCGTACCCGCACCCTGGCGCTGACCGCTCCGGCGGCCCACACAATTTTCCAGCACGTCTATTCCGACGAGCACCCGCTGATGGCTGCGCAACAGCAGTGGTTGGCCGACTACGAGGCATCGTTTGGGGGTGCGGAATGAGCGAACAGCTGTCGATGGCCAAGGCCATCAACTTGGGCCTGAGGAAGGCCATGCAGGACAACGACCGTGTCATCTTGATGGGTGAAGACATCGGAACTCTGGGTGGTGTGTTTCGTGTCACCGAGGGCTTGAAGGTCGAATTCGGCGAGAACCGCGTCCTCGACACCCCTCTGGCCGAGTCGGGCATCGTGGGTACCGCCATTGGTTTGGCGATGGCCGGTTTCCGCCCCGTGTGTGAAATTCAGTTCGATGGTTTCGTGTTCCCCGCCTTCGACCAGATCGTGTCCCAGTTGGCCAAGCAGACCGCACGACACCAGGGCGACCAGTCGTTCCCCGTCGTCATCCGCATCCCTTACGGCGGGCACATTGGCGCGGTGGAACACCACCAGGAAAGCCCCGAGGCGTATTTCGCTCACACCGCCGGTTTGCGTGTGATGTCGCCGGCGACGCCGAGCGACGGGTACCACATGATCCAGCAGGCGATCGCGTCGAACGACCCCGTGATTTTCCTCGAACCCAAGGCGCGCTATTGGCCCAAGGGCGAGGTCGACGTAACCCAGACCCCCGCCCCGGTGTATCAGTCCCGAGTGGTGCGCACCGGAACCGATGCCACGCTGGTCGGCCACGGTGGGATGGTGTCGATGCTGTTGGACGCCGCTGAGCTGGCTGCGACCGAGGGCCGTTCGCTCGAGGTCATCGACCTGCGTTCGCTGTCGCCCATCGACTATGACCCGATTGTGGCGTCGGTCGGCAAGACCGGTCGTTTGGTCGTCGCCCAGGAAGCCCCCGGCAATGTCAGCGTTGGGTCGGAAATCGCGGCCACCGTCTCGGAACGAGCCTTCTTCTCGTTGGAGGCTCCGGTTCAGCGGGTCAGCGGTTTTGACACGCCTTTCCCCCCGGCGAACCTTGAGTCCACCTACCTGCCCGACGTTGACCGCATCTTGGATGCGGTCGACCGAGCCTTGGCGTATTAGGAGTAATCGTGGCGATTGTTGACTTTCTGCTTCCCGATGTGGGCGAGGGCCTGACCGAGGCCGAGATTGTGTCGTGGCGCGTCACGGTAGGCGATGTTGTGGCCATCAACGACGTGCTGGTCGAGATCGAGACCGCGAAGTCGCTCGTCGAGCTGCCGTCCCCGTTTGCGGGGACCATTTCGGCGTTGCTGGTTCAGGAGGGCGAAACCGTCGCCGTCGGCACGGTGATTATTCAAGCCGAATCGGATGCCGCAATGCCGGCGCCGTTGCACTCGGCTCCCGCCGCCCCCGCGCCCGCCGCGCCCGCTGCCGAGAAGGCGGAACCGGTCCTGGTCGGTTACGGCTCGCAGGGCCACGCGGTGTCCCGTCGCGGTCAGCGCACGGCACCACAGGCCGCCGCCGCTGCACCCCAGACACCTGCAGCAGCTCCGGTCGCCGTCGCAGCCCCCTCGATTCCCGCCCCCGTTGTGGCGGTACCCGTCGGCGCGACCACTGTGCTGGCCAAGCCCCCCGTACGCAAGTTGGCCAAGGAGTTGAAGGTTGACTTGGCGCACTGTGTAGCTACCGGCGCACATGGCGAGGTCACGCGCGAGGACGTCATCCGACAGTCCGAGGTGACGACGGTGTTCCGCAACATCGAAACCCCCGCATGGCCCGCCGAGCGCGAGGAACGAATTCCTGTCAAGGGCGTTCGCAAGGCGATCGCATCGGCCATGGTGAAGTCGATGTTCGAGGCCCCGCACGTGTCGGTTTTCGTCGATGTCGATGCCACTCGCACCATGGAATTCGTCAAGCGCCTGAAGAACTCCCCCGATTTCGCGGGCGTTCGCGTATCGCCGCTGTTGGTCATGGCCCGTGCGGTGATGTGGGCCGTTCAACGCAACCCCACCGTGAACTCGTCGTGGTCGGACACCGAAATCACGGTGCACCACTATGTGAACCTCGGAATTGCCGCGGCGACTCCGCGTGGTCTGATTGTGCCGAACATCAAGGAAGCTCAGTCACTGAAGCTGCGTGACCTGGCCGTCGAACTGGAAAAGCTGGTCGTCACGGCACGTGATGGCAAGACCACCCCAGCCGAGATGTCGAACGGCACCATTACCATCACGAACCTCGGTTCGTTTGGCGTGGACACGGGTACCCCGATTCTGAACCCCGGTGAGGTCTCGATTGTTGCCCTGGGCACTATCAAGCAAAAGCCGTGGGTTGTGGACGGCGAGGTGCAGGTTCGTTATGTCACAACTCTGGGTGCCAGTTTCGATCACCGCGTCGTCGATGGCGATGTGGCGAGCCGCTTCCTGGCGGACATCGCGTCGATCGTCGAGGAGCCCGCGCTTCTGCTCGACTAGCCTTATTGCGAATAATTCGCAATAGAGGTACCCTGACGGCATGAATACTTTTCTTGCCGAGGCCGGTCACACCGAAGGACTTCCGTTTTGGGAAGAAGTGTGGTCGATCGTGTCGGACCCAGCACACATCATCGCCGAGCTGTCCTGGCAACTGGTGTTTGACGGATTGTTCGTGGCCTTTATTTATGGCGTCCTCGTGAAGCGCATCATCATTCCCCGACTGCGCAAACAGATTCACGAGGAACTCGACGAAGAACACGGCATCGAACACCACGACGACCACATCCACATCTCGGGCATCGACAACCACAACGACGACAAGCACGACGACGACAAGCGTTAACTCATGCAGCGCGACACCAAACAGCGCCAGGCAATCCGTGCCGCATTGGCACGTCACGCCGGTTTTCGATCGGCGGCCGAATTGCACGAATTACTCGGCGAAGGCGCCCCCTCGCTGGCGACGGTCTATCGAACAGTGCAGGCATTGGCGGGAACGGGCGAAGCCGAAACCCTGATCCGAGGCGCGGAAACCGTGTACCGCATCTGTGCGCCGGAACACCATCACCACCTGTTGTGCACCGAGTGCGGTACCGCAACCGACATCGCCGCGGACGAGATCGAGGCGTGGGCCACGCGAACATCCCGCGAACACGGCTATCGATTGACCCACCACACCATTGAATTACGCGGTGTGTGCGCCCAGTGTCAGGCCTAACCGTGTTGCATTTGGGCTAAAACTCCCGTAACCTTGAAAAGTTGAGCACACCGTGCTCGCTCTTGTACATGGCCGTGGCAACACGGGACATGTGCCGACAAGTGATCTTGGGTAGGAAAAAATTTTTCCTACGGTAACCAATCAGGAGGAAACCATGGCAGCAACCTGCCAGGTGACCGGAGCCGTACCCGGCTTTGGGCACAACATTTCACACTCGCACCGTCGCACCAAGCGACGTTTCGACCCCAACATCCAGAAGAAGACCTACTGGGTGCCGTCCTTGGGACGCAAGGTCACGTTGACCTTGTCGGCTAAGGGAATCAAGACCATCGACGCACGCGGAATTGACTCCGTAATGCGCGACCTGATCGCACGTGGGGAGAAGTTCTAATGGCTAAGAAGTCACAGGACGTACGTCCTATCATCAAGATGCGTTCGACCGCAGGCACTGGTTACACCTATGTAACCAAGAAGAACCGTCGTAACGACCCCGACCGTCTCGTACTGAAGAAGTACGACCCGGTAATCCGTAAGCATGTCGAATTCCGAGAGGAGCGCTAACCATGGCGAAGAAGAGCAAGATTGCGAAGAACGAAATGCGCAAGGTCATCGTCGAGCGTTACGCAGAAAAGCGTCTCGAACTGAAGAAGGCCTTGATCGACCCCAACGGCACTCCCGAATCGCGTGAGGCTGCACGCCTCGGCCTTCAGAAGCTGCCCCGCAACGCATCGCCGATCCGCGTCCGCTCGCGTGACGCAATCGACGGCCGCCCCCGTGGTGTGCTCTCGAAGTTCGGCATCTCGCGTGTCCGTTTCCGAGAAATGGCACACCGTGGCGAATTGCCTGGAGTTACCAAGTCTTCTTGGTAGTCTTTAGCAAGCGTTAACGGGAATTCGTTCCCGCTAGCACCCTAACCAATCAGTCTCAGGAGGACTCGAAATGAACCGTTCCGAGCTTGTCGCTGCTGTAGCAGCTGCATCGGGTCAGAGCCAGACCGCCGTCAACGGCGTACTCGACGCTCTTTTCGCAACCGTGTCGGCCGAAGTTGCCAAGGGCAACAAGGTCACCGTTCCTGGTTGGGTCGCTTTCGAGCGCACCAGCCGCGCCGCTCGTACGGGTCGCAACCCTCAGACCGGTGAAGCAATCCAGATTGCCGCTTCGAAGAGCGTCAAGGTTTCGGCTGGATCGAAGCTCAAGGCTGCTGTTAAGTAGTTCTGACAATGTAAAGGGGCGGGAGCGCAAGCTCTCGCCCCTTTTACTTTTGCCCTAGGCTCAAAGGGTGAGCGTGAAAAAGTTCCTGTGGGTCAGTGTGGGCATTGTTGCCTCGGCCCTGGGGCTGTGGTTGTCACTCGTATGGGGTGGCGGAGCGGCGCCGTTGCCATTGACCGATCCCGGTGAAACCGTGCGGTACGGGTTGCCTGTGGCGAAACTCATCGTCTCGATCTCGGGGGCACTGGTTATCGGTGGGCTCATGCTGCGACTGTGGGCGCTGCCCGACGGCGCACCCGCGCAGCGTGTTCTGACCCTGGTTCAGATCGGAACGGGCGGATGGGTTTTGTCCCTCGTCGCCTTCGGGTTGCTGTCGTTCCTGTCGGTCTACGCGACGCCGTTGTCAGCGGACGCGGGATTCACAGACAATCTGCAGTTCTTTACGTTCAGCACGGAACTCGGCCAGCTGATGTTGATTTCCACGGGACTCGTTGTTGTCGTCAGTGTCCTCGTGGCGCTGACCTCTCATGTGTGGTGGAATGCCCTAGCCTTTGTGCTGTCCGTCGCTGCATTGTGGCCGTTCGCCGAGATGGCCCACTCGGGCGGAAGCGCGGACCACAGCGTCGCCGTCAGCGCCCTGATTCTGCACATTCTGTTTATCTCGATCTGGGTGGGCGGGCTGGTTGCTCTGGTGGTCGCACTGATGGCCGGTGCGCACACTCGACACACGATTTCCCGCTATTCCAGCCTCGCGCTCGTGTCCTTTGTCGTGGTCGCGGGCTCGGGTTTCGCCAGTTCATGGGTTCGCATTGGAACCCTCGACAACCTGTTTGCGACGGCGTACGGTCAGATCGTCCTTCTTAAACTTGCCCTGACCATCGGCCTGGGCGCAATGGGTGTGCTGTATCGCGTGCGCGCGATTCCCCGCCTGGGGCGTCACAACGGTCGAATCATCCAACTCTTTGTCGTCGAGACCGTCATCATGCTCGCCACCGTCGGTGTAGCGACAGGACTGGGCCGCACCGAAACACCCGTGAACGACACCGCCGATGGCACCATGACGGCGGCAGAAATCCTGACGGGACGGGTGGTTCCCGAACCCTGGAGTCTGGAACAGGCCGTCACCTCGTGGCGCCTCGATCCGATTTGGGTCATGTTCGCCCTCATCACAACGTGGTGGTATTTGGCCGGGGTTCGCCGGATGATGCGACGCGGTGACCATTGGCCGATTTCGCGCACCCTCAACTGGATTTTCGCGATGGCGGTTCTCGTCTATGCCACGGGCGGCGGCGTGGCCGTGTACGGAGAATACCTGTTCAGTGTGCACATGATTGGGCACATGCTGTTGACCATGATGGTCCCCATCAGCATTGTTCTGGCCGCACCGGTCACCCTCATCATGCGGGCGGTACAACCGCGTCATGACGGCTCGATGGGTGGCCGTGAATGGGTCTTGGGCATCGTGCATTCTCGCTGGGTGTCGATCGTCGGACATCCGCTGATTGCGACAACAGTGTTCGCGCTGTCTCTTATCGTGTTCTATTACTCGACTCTGCTGTCTTGGGCGACGACCACACACTTGGGGCACGAATGGATGGTCGTGCACTTCCTCGTCGGTGGCTATCTGTTCATCCAGGCGTTGATTGGCATCGACCCGACACCTCATCGCACGCCATACCCTGTCCGGTTCATTCTGCTGATGGGCACCATGGTGTTCCACGCTTTCTTTGGCCTGTCACTGATGATGGGCGAGAGCCTGTTGATTCCCGAATGGTACGGAGCCATGGGCCGCACGTGGGGCGACGACCCTCTGACGGACCAGCAGGTCGGCGGCGGGATCGCCTGGGGTGTGGGCGAGGTCCCCACGTTGGTGCTGTCGGCGATGGTCGCCTTGTCGTGGGTGCGTTCGGATTCCCGCGAACAAAAACGGGGCGATCGCAAGGCGCAGCGCGACGGTGACGCCGACCTGAACGACTACAACGCCATGCTCGAACGGCTCGCCCAGCGCGACGCTCGCACCAATACTGACCGTTAGTCGGTCACGGTATTCAGCACCGTCACCCGCGGTGAGTCCGTATTGAGCCCGGTCACGCGGGCGACAACACTCAACTGCTGGCGGGTGCCGACCGGAAACAGTGCGCCTGTGGCGTTATCGACGAGGGTCGCCTCGAGTTCCACGACACCGGTACCCCGCACCGTCCACGCACCGTCAGCGATATCCCCCGCTGTGCGTGAAAAACGCAACGCGGGGTAGTCCACAATCGTCCAGCGGGGTCCGTCGTGGATGCTGTTGTCGGTTTGTGCGCCGAACGGGCACTGCACGGGGAACATCACGGACTGCGTTGCGCAATCATCGAGGTACGTGACGATGGCATCGGTGACCGTGGTGCGAAAAACACTGGATGGGCGCATCGACACCGACACCGATGACGACGAGCCCGCCGAAACGACAACGGACTGGGCGGTGGTATCGAACCAACTCGACGCCGATTCCACCGACACCACACCGGGTGCGAGCACCAGAAGCGGCGTTGTCGTTTTCGCGATGACGCCATTTACCAACACCGCATCGATCGGACGCGAGTCGATGGACACTGTTCCTGTGGGAGCTTCGGCGAAAGCCCACTGGGTAAAGATTCCACCCAAGGCGGGGGCTGGAACCATGACGGCAGTGAGGTCAACGGTGTGACCCGCGACAGTGGCGCGCGCCTCGACGGTAACAACACCATCGTGGGCGACACCGCCAGTAACGATGGGTTCGGTGACCCGTATGTCGGGATCGTTCGGTAACGGCGTAACCGAATCGATGTCCACTCCTGCGATTCGGGCGGCATCGCCGGTGCGGCCCTCGGCCAGTGCGGTCAGATAGCGTTCCACGGTCGCGTGCGCGGAATACGTCGCGGAATTGAGCACCCACACGGTGGCCACAGCGATGGCCAGCAGGGTGGACACGACAATACCCCACGCATATAACGACCGTCGCATGGGTACAGCCTACGACCCGGGTCGCACGGGTGCCGTACTCTGGAAGTTCAGCCCAAGGAGTTCCATGTCGATTTCCCTGACGAACGAGCAGGCAGCGATTCTTCACCGAATCGAGACGACAAACGATCACATTTTTGTCACCGGACGCGCGGGCACCGGTAAATCGACCCTGCTGCAGGAATTTGTGCGCCACACAAAGAAGCCTCTTGTGGTGGCGGCCCCGACCGGTGTGGCCGCGCTGAACGTGGGTGGTCAGACGATTCACTCGCTCTTCCGGTTGCCCATCGGGTTGATCACCGAGCAGACGAAATTTTATCCGCCATCCGAGGAAGCCCGCACGCTGTTAAAGCGGGTACAAACGATCGTCATCGACGAAATTTCGATGGTCCGTGCCGACCTGCTGGATGGTCTGGACCGCCGCATGCGCATGGTGCGCGGCAACCGGCACGAACCGTTCGGCGGTGCGCAGGTCATCATGTTCGGTGACCCGTATCAGCTGTCCCCCGTGATCAGTGATCCTGCGGAACGCAACTACATCGCCGACCATTACGCCAGCGAATGGTTCTTTGATTCCAAAGTCTGGGCTGAAGCAGCACCGAGCGTTGTCGAACTGTCCGATGTGCTGCGTCAGGACGAACCCGAGTTCCGGGACATCCTCGATCGCATGCGAAATGGCACCATGAATGCCGACGATGCCCACGTGATCAACACGGTCGGCGCTCGCCGGCCGGTCCCCGAGGACACCATCACCTTGGCGATCACGAATAACATCGTGACGAACCTCAATGGTTCCGCTTTGACGGGTTTGGCGGGTTCGACGAAGACAGCAAATGCACGGGTAGAGGGCGATTTCGGCAAGCAAACTCCGGCGGATGAAAACCTGGAACTCAAACCCGGGGCGCGCGTGATGTTCTTGCGGAACGACAGCGACGGGCGTTGGGTGAACGGCACCCTGGGCACCGTGATGCGTATCGATGATGCCGTGCACGTGGCTACCGATGACGCCCCGCACGCCACCCACAAGGTGGAGCCGGTGGTGTGGGAAAAAATTCAGTACACCTATGACCCCGAAGAAAAGAAGGTGGAACAGGACGTCGTCGCCACCTTTGAACAGTTCCCCGTGCGGTTGGCGTGGGCAGTAACGATTCACAAATCGCAGGGCAAGACTCTGGAATCCGCCTTGATTGATTTGGGCAATGGCGCTTTTGCGGACGGACAGACCTATGTGGCATTCAGTCGGATTAAGACGCTCGACGGAGTGTATTTGTCCCGACCATTGCGCCCCAGCGACGTCAAGGTCGATCGCCGAGTTGTTGCCTTTATGCGCAACGCATCGAGCTATGCACAGCCCGACCAGCTGACATTTAACTAGCGGCTATGTCGCGGCAGCGTCCCACGCCGACGCAATGATGTCGCGCAACCCGTGCTGTGCGGTCCAGCCCAGAGCGTTCGTGATTCGACTGATATCAGCACACAGATAGGGCGGGTCGCCCGCGCGACGAGGCGAAACCTCGTGGGGGAAGTCGATGCCCGTGACTTCACGGATCGTGTCCAGCACCTCGAACACTGACGACCCTGTGCCGGTGCCCACGTTGAATGTCGCGTGGGGGCGTTCTTCGTTGTCGAGATAATCCAGTGCGGCAAGGTGTGCTGCGGCAAGGTCGTGGACGTGCACGTAATCGCGCACGCAGCTGCCGTCGGGTGTCGCGTAGTCGTCACCGTAAACGACGGGAGTGGTGCCTGCGCGCAACGCGGCAAAGACAATGGGCACAAGGTTTGCCACGGCGGTGTCGCCCAAATCGGGCCAGCCGGCCCCGGCGACATTGAAGTACCGCAGGTTCGCGCCGCGCAGCCCCCATGCACGTGCCGCGTTGGCGACCATCCACTCGCCAATGAGTTTGGTCTCACCGTACGGGTTGATCGGATTGCACACGGTGTCTTCGGTGACGGCCGGCACATCGGGCATGCCATAGGTCGCGGCGGATGAGCTGAAGACCAGCTTGGTGACTCCGGTGGTGCGCATGGCACCCAGAAGGTGCGCCATTCCGCCCACGTTTTGCTCAAAATACCATTCGGGGAGTTCGACCGATTCGCCGACTTTTTTGCGAGCGGCGAGGTGAATCACGGCGTCGACGCCATCGTTGAGGGCCTCGGTCAGTGCGTGTTGTGCACCGGGGGCGGACAGGTCGAGGTGCAGTGACTCGAAACCGGCTATGCGGTGAGAGACACCGGCGCTCATGTCGTCGGCGACGATGACCGTGTCACCGCGTTCCGCGAGAAGCCGCACCACGTGTGAACCGATGTACCCGGCACCGCCGGTAACGAGAACCTTCATGACGTCAGATTAGCAACAAGTGCCTCTGCGCCGTTGTGGGTTTTCCGCTCAACTGAAGGCGTCGATAAACGCGGTGAGTGCCTCGTGTGAATCGCCCGATGCCCACCCTTCGAGGCCGACGACTCCCGAGAATTCCAGGGCTTGCAGTTCGTCGCCGATTCTGCGGTAGTTGATTTCGCCGGTCCCGGGTTCGCAGCGTCCGGGCACGTCGGCGACCTGAACCTCACCGATCCAGGGCAGCGAGTTGCGCACGGTCTCGATCAGGTTGCCTTCGCCAATTTGGGCGTGGTACAGGTCCAGGTTCAGTTGAAGGTGGGGGTTGTCAATGTGGGATACCAGGGCGAGCGTGTCCTCGGCGCTCGCAAAGGGGGTGCCGGGGTGGTCGACGAGCAGGTTGAGGTTTTCGAGCATGAACACCGCGTTGTGTTGTGCACCCAGGTCGGCTAACCGGGCGAGCGTGTCGGCGCCGCGCAGCCATTCGGCGCCGGTCACGGTGTGACGCTGGCGGATCGCCTGGCCGTTTCCGTCGAGCCCTGTGCCGTGCACGTTGAGACGGGTGCAGTCGATGATTCGCGATGCTTCGATGGATTCGCGTGCGGTGGCGAGGAATCGTTCGATGCCGTCAGCTTCGAGCAGGTCGCCGTCGATGTAGCCGGTCATCGAAGCAAATTTTGCGCCGGTGCTGGCGAGGTCGTGAAGGTCCTTGGTGGTCCAGTTCCAGATTTCGACGTCGAGCCCACGGCCATGAATTTCCAGCACGCGCTGACGGAAGGGCAGGTCGGTAAACAGCATTTCGGCCGAGGCGGCCAAACGGTAAGTGGTCATTGTGGTCCTCACGACTTTGTAAGGACAAACCTAGTGCATGCCGGTTCGCTCTCGCGGTACCGTTATAGAAGAAAGGGTTGTTTTCGCGACCCTCACGACAGTTTTGAGGACACAGTGGCAGAAAACATTCGCCCCCAGGTGCGCCCCGCCGCCGAAGGTTGGGAACAGGCCAAAGACGAGACCGGCCGCCCGCGCCTGCAATTCGCCGAACCCCGTCGAACCCAGCCACCCAAGCACCTCGCCGACTTCGCCGCCGCCGCCCGAGGCGAATTCGTCGCCCAACACGGGGTGCCCGCCTTCCGCGCCAAACAGTTGTCCACCCACTATTTCAGCCACTTCACCAGCGACCCCGCCGACATGACCGACCTTCCCGCCCAGGGACGGGACGAACTGGTCGCACACGCGCTGCCCCCGCTGCTGACCGAAGTCAAGCGTCTGCACACCGACAACGGTGACACCATCAAATTCCTGTGGCGACTGTTCGACGGCGCCCTCGTGGAATCCGTGCTCATGCGGTACCCCGGACGCATCACGCTGTGTGTGTCGTCACAGGCGGGATGTGGAATGAACTGCCCCTTCTGTGCAACAGGCCAAGCCGGACTGACCCGCAACATGTCGTCGGCTGAAATCATCGACCAGATCGTCCGTGCCAACCAGGCCATCGCTCGGGGTGAACTCGGCGGCAAAAAGGTGGGCAATTCACCGGAACGTGTGTCAAATATCGTCTTCATGGGAATGGGTGAACCGCTCGCCAACTACAACCGTCTTATGCACGCAGTGCGCACGATGGTGGCCCCAGCCCCCATGGGATTGGGAATGTCGGCGCGCAACATCACCGTGTCCACTGTCGGACTTGTTCCCGCGATGCAGAAACTGGCGGCCGAAGAAATCCCGGTCACTTTGGCGCTTTCCTTGCACGCCCCCGACGATGGTTTGCGCGACGAACTGATCCCCGTGAACTCTCGATGGAAAGTCGACGAAGCCTTGGATGCAGCAAAGGCCTATTTCGATGCCACCGGCCGTCGTGTGTCCATCGAATACGCGCTCATCAAGGACATGAACGACCACGCCTGGCGCGCAGACCTGCTCGGTAAGAAACTCAATGACCGCGGACGCGGGTGGGTGCATGTGAACCCGATTCCGTTGAACCCGACCCCCGGATCGATTTGGACGGCGTCGACGGGCCCCGTCACACGCGAATTCATTGACCGGTTGGAATCCGCTGGAATTCCCACCACACTACGCGACACCCGCGGCAAGGAAATCGATGGTGCGTGCGGTCAGTTGGCTGCGGCCGACTAGTTCACCCCCGGCGGTGAACGCTTAACACTCGACGACGTTGACGGCGAGCCCACCCTCGCTGGTTTCCTTGTATTTGGTCGACATGTCGAGGCCGGTCTGCCGCATGGTTTCGATAACGGTATCCAGTGAAACGATGTGGTTGCCGTCACCGTGCAGGGCGAGGCGAGCCACGTTGACTGCGGTGGACGAGGCGATGGCGTTCCGTTCGATACAGGGAACCTGCACCAAGCCGCCGACAGGGTCACAGGTCAGACCCAGGTGGTGCTCCATGGCGATTTCGGCAGCGTTTTCGACCTGTTCGGGTGTGCCACCCAGCACAGCGCACAGTCCGGCGGCCGCCATGGCGCAGGCGGGACCGACTTCGCCCTGGCATCCTGCCTCGGCGCCCGAGATTGACGCGTTGGTTTTGAACAGCGAGCCGATAGCGGTGGCAGTCAACAGATAGGTGCGGATACCCTCGATGTTTGCGCCGGGCACGAACCGCATGTAGTACTTGGCAACTGCGGGGACGATTCCGGCCGCACCGTTAGTCGGGGCGGTGACCACACGACCGCCGCCAGCATTTTCTTCGTTCACGGCCAAAGCGAATGACTGCAACCATTCGATGGTGGTGTCGCGGCGACCGCCGCCCACCCAAAAATCTTCGGTCGACAGGTGCTCGCTGACCAGCGCGGCACGGCGACGCACCTTGAGTCCTCCGGGCAGTATCCCCTCGGTGTTGAGCCCGGCATCGACGCAGTCGCTCATCGCCTTCCAGATGCGGTCGAGCCTGTCCTCGACTTCGTCCCGTGTGTGACGCGCGAGCTCGTTGGCCATCGCGACCTGTGCGATGCTCAGCCCGGTGTCGCGGCACACGGCCATCAACGCTTCCGAGGTGGCGAACGGGTGGGCCCAGTCGGCGTGAATCACATCGCTGTGGGTGTCGCCATCGCGCAGAATAAATCCGCCACCGATTGAGAAATAGGTTTCACTGCTGATGGTCTCCCCGGCAGGATTGGCGGCGGTGAGTTTCATCGCGTTGGGGTGTTGGGGCAACCGAACCAGGGGGTTGAACACGATGTCATTCATGTGGAAAGTGATGACGTGGGTTCCGGCGAGTGCAACCTGGGGGTTGTCTTCGAGGCCGGTCCACGCGGTGCGCACATCGGCGGGGTCACACGTTTCGGGGTCCAGGTCCCGCAGTCCAGCGATGACGGCCCCGGGCGTACCGTGACCGATGCCCGTTGCGCCCAATGAGCCGTACAGGTCGCAGGTAACGCGGGTGACCTGGCTGATCGCGCCGGTGTCACGTAACCGATGGACAAAGTCTCGGGCAGCCTTCATGGGGCCGACGGTATGCGAGCTGGATGGGCCAATGCCGATCGAAAAGAGGTCGAAGGCCGAGACGTACGCTGTCACCCTCCCAGAGTACGGCGTTATCGTGCAGATTTACAGGTTTTCGCACAAACGAGCGTGCCCGTCATTGCGCAACTTTCGGCGGTCGGGGCGGGATTTCATGGGCACCGAAAGTTAGACTCACGTTATGACCCACTCGGACAGCACAGCACCCACAATTCGATTCCTCGGAGCCGCCGGAACGGTAACAGGTTCCCGGTTTCTGTTGGAAAGTGGCGACACCAAAGTCATGGTGGATTGTGGACTGTTCCAGGGCTTGAAGGAACTGCGTCTGAAGAACTGGAACCCCCTGCCTGTGGACGTGTCGGAAATCGATGCGGTCATTCTTACCCATGCGCATCTCGACCACTGCGGGTATCTGCCCCGGTTGGTCAAGGATGGTTTCCGGGGTCGAATCCACCTCACCGAGTTCACTGGCAAGCTGGCGGACGTGATCCTGCGGGACTCGGCTCGAATTCAGGTCGAGGATGCGGCGTATGCGGCGAAGAAGAAGTTCTCGAAGCATGACCCGCCCGTGGCGCTGTACAACGAAGAGGATGCGCAACGTGCGGTGAAGGCGTTCACCCCGCACCCGTTCGGCGAGCGTGTTGAGGTTGCCCCCGACACTTTTGTGACGTTCCACCCGTCGGGGCACATTCTGGGTGCGGCGTTCCTCGAGGTCGAATTCTGCGGAAAACGTCTGTTGTTCACCGGGGACATGGGGCGCGATAACCACCCGTTGCTGGTGGCACCCGATGCGATCCCTGCCGGCCGATTCGATGCCATCATCACGGAATCCACTTATGGCGACCGGGAACACGAGACACCGACGACCGATTTCCGGGACGAAATCAACGAAACGTTAGACCGCGGTGGTTCGGTGCTGATTCCGGCATTCGCTGTGGACCGCACCGAGGTGATCCTCATCAAGCTGCGGGAGCTTGTCGAGTCTGGCGAAATCCGCCGGGTCCCGATCTATGCCGACTCGCCCATGGCGTTGACGGCGCTGGATTTTTATCGTGACGCCATTACGCGGCATTCGCCCGAAATTCGTGACGATGTTGCCAACGAGTGGGAGGGCCGCGACCCGTTTGACCCCGGTACGTTGACCGAACTGAGAACGGTGGACGAGTCTAAATCCATCAATAACCCCACCGGTGCGTCGATCATTATTTCGGCGTCGGGCATGGCGACCGGCGGACGTGTGGTGCACCACCTGCGCCAGATGGTCACCAACCCGCGGCACACCATCATGTTGGTCGGATATCAGGCGATGGGTACCCGCGGGCGCACGCTGTTAGATGGTGCCGAATTCATCAAGATGCATGGCGAAGAAGTACCGGTCAAGGCGCACATCACCCAGGTTCAGTCGTTCTCTGTTCACGCCGATGGCCCGGGACTCATCGAGTGGTTGCGCACCGCATCCGAAGCCCCGGGCAGGGTCTTTGTCGTCCACGGCGAGGCCGGAGCCGCCGACGTGTTCAGTGACATGATTCATTCCCAGCTGCAGTGGACGAGCATGGTTCCCCATGACGGGCAAGTTGTCGAACTGTAGGGAGTCGAGTGAATTAGCCTGAAACAGTGAACACACGACCTTTACTGCACTTCACCGCTGAATTCGGCTGGATCAACGACCCCCACGGGTTGACGTTCCACAACGGCGAATACCACCTGTTCTATCAATACGTGCCCGGCGCTGCCGTGTGGGCTCCCGGCTGCCATTGGGGTCACGCCGTGTCGACGAACCTGTTCGATTGGCAGGAACGTCCGGTGGCGTTGGCCCCGGGTGACGGCGATGACGGCATTTGGACGGGGTGCCTGGTGAATGACCCTGCGGGTGCCCGAATTTTTTACACGTCGACCGTGTTGCCCGAGCTGGGGCATGGGCGAATCCGTGTCGCAACCCCCGCCGACGACACCTGGGACGAATGGGTGAAGGGTGAAATCGTCATCGACTTCCCCGACCTTGACGGTTTGCATTCCTTCCGTGACCCCGTCGTATTCCGCGACGGTGATCTGTGGCGCATGACCGTGGGTGCAGGTTTCGAGGGCGGAGTCGCGGCGGCGCTCGCCTATTCATCACCCGATCTGCACAGTTGGACGTATGACGGAATCATGTCGCAGCGTTCCACCACCGAGACGGATGGCGTGTGGACCGGTTCGATGTGGGAATGCCCCCAGTTGTTCGACGCCGCAGGTCGCACCTCGATGGTGTTGTCCGTGTGGGAGGACAACAACCTGTACTACACGGCGACGGCGACGGGTGATCGCGTCGGTTCGCAGCTGACTGACCTGACGTGGTCGCAGCTGTCCTTCGGGACATCGATGTATGCACCGAGTGTGTTCACCGACAGCGCAGGTCGCACTTGCTTGGTTTTCTGGTTGCGGGATGTCGCCGACACCGAGGCGGGTTGGGCTGGCGCCCACAGTGTGCCCTATGAGCTCGGGGTGGAAGGCGGTCGAGTGATTGCCGTCCCGCACCGTGACCTGTATTCGAGGCATCGTGAATGGACTGGCTCGGCCGTGGCGTGGGATGCGGACTGGCGTCCTTTGGGTGCCGGCTCTCTGTCCGTGATTGCCGAGGGCGCGACCTTGGCGGAAATTGCGGTGAGTGCGGATCAGGTTGTGGTGACATCCGGCGACACCGTCGTGTCACTCCCATTTGTGGGCGGTGCCGTTCGCGTGATTGCCGACGCCCGTGTGGTCGAGGTGGAGACCGATGGGCGGGTCGCTGCGGTCGTGCTTCCTGCCGCGGCATCCCCGTCCTATCCGGTGGTGACGTCGGGCGTGTTTGACATTTCCGAGCTTGGGTAAACCACACATAAAATGATTGATTATTGACAAATATTTGGTCTAGTCCTAAGGTGAAATCATGATCGGAAAAAAGAAGTTCGCTCTTGTTCTCCTTGCGTCGTTGATATTAACCTTTGGTCCCTACGTCCCAAATCTTGTTGCTCCGATTGCCGCATCGGCAAATACCCCTGCAGGAACATTGAGTGTTTCTATGGCTGGCGCCAAAGTGACAATCGAGTGGAATATCGACATCAAGTATGAAGAAATTACACTCAAGAAAAATGGCGTTCCGTTTGCGACCGGCCTGAATTCTTCAGGAGTTTTGTCGGATTACGCGACCCAGGGTGTGTTTCCGCACTATGAAATAATTGCCCAGGGGCCGAGTGAACTTATGTCCGAGTCTGCCTCCGTTGGTTCAGAACCGATCGAAGCGCCCATCTACGAATCTGTCGCAATTATCGGCCTGACCTCGTCTAACGAACCAGGCGCATCAGAATCGGTCGCAGTAGCAACTCCGAACGCATCGAGCACAACGTTGCGGTACATGACTTTTATTCCCAACGCTTACGTTGCCGCTCCGTCCGTAGGCTGCACTTACTCTGGTGATTTTGATTACTATTTCAAAGGCGATAACCGGACCTACTCTTCAGTCGCCACGACTTACAGGACGAAATTTGATGTGCTGGTCAATTGGGGAAACCAGTCGGTGACCTCGACGCGCACTGTTGGTTCTACAAAGGTTTATCAACTGGCCAACGGGGTTTATTCGCTCAAATCAACGGACACCGCATCATCTTCAGCTATGAAATTAACGCCAACCAGCGCTAGCCTCACACAGGCTAAATTCAACATGCGACAAGATGTAGCGAATCCATTTTGTTCATCGAATGGTATCTATTTTGATTTGGACGTAACCGTGAACCGGAGTGGCAATTACAGCATTATTGGCGATCGACTGCAGGTGCCATCGCACGAGATCTACATCAAAGACTCAGATGTAACCGCCTGGAAGACCATTCTGAGGGACGCATCATTGTATTTCCCAGAATGCCTGACGCCTATAGTTTCTACCGCTTTGGGTTGCCTTGAACAAACCCAAAAATCTGGGACTCGTGGGTGAAATGAAATCTGTGAAAGCACGAACAATTCCCGCGTGGCAAGTGCTCCTGTTGGGCCCACTGGGCGCGATGTTGTTTCTCACGATTGGCAGTCTCGTGCTGGGATTTGCCACCCTGTATTTCCCCGGGCCTGATTCCATAAACATTGTGACGATTGCCTACGTGGTGGGTATTGCCCACGTCAATGCCGTGCTCACGACCCCGCTGTACATGGCTTTTCTGTTTCTGCTCGTGGGCACGATGTTGTGGGGAACTGGGCGCTGGGTCACACCCACCCTGGTCCTCGCACCCGTCGGTGCCGCGCTGTCGCTGGTGGCGCACTACATGACAGCAGCCCCCAACAGCAGCCTGCGAATTGTGGATGTCATCGCGACAGCGGCCACTGCACTGTCAATTGTGGGCGCCGAAATGTACTTCATGTCACACCCACGGATTGCCAAAGACAAGGCGCTGGCTACCGACGCAACCCAGTGACATACTCACAGTATGAACACTCGTCGAGTTCGTGAAATTGTCGCACTAATCTCTGTGGCGGTCATCGCGCTGACCGGGTGCACGCCAACCCCGTCGCCAACAACACCGACTCCCACACCGACCCAATCAACCCCCGCACCGCAGGAGTACGAGCTGGAGGTTTTTTGGGCAAGCAACCAGCCCACTGACATCCGGTTGGCATCCGAGACAGTCACCATCGCCACAACGACCACCCCGCTGGATGTGGCCCTCGGACAGATCGTGGATGGGACGCTGCAACCCGCTGACCCCGACTACGTGAACCTCTGGGGTTCCGGCTCACAGCTGACGAGCCTCACCATTAATGGTTCGCGTGCCACGATTGATCTGGCGGAACCGAAGGTGAACGTCGGTGCCACCGGGGAATTCCGCGCCCTGCAACAGTTGATGTTCACCGTGGCCGCGGCGGAACCCGACGTCACCGAATTTAGTTTCCTTGTGAACGGCCAGACTGTTGAAACATTGGCGGGTCACATCGACCTCACCACCCCACTGACCACGGGTGACCCGAACGAAGCACTGCTCGCCGTGCAAATCGATTCACCCGTGGAGAATGCCGTCGCATCCAACCCGGTCACCGTTCTGGGCGAGGCGTGTGTGTTCGAAGCGAACGTCACATGGGAGTTGACCCAAGGCGGCAGCACGATCGATTCGGGTTCCACCATGGCCGCCGAGGCGTGTCCCACACGATCTGCGTGGACTCTGGAATTAGGTGAACTGCAGACGGGCACGTACACGATTGTGGTTCGCGAAATGTCCGCGAAGGACGGCTCGGTAGTGACCGAGGACTCGACTCGTTTTACCGTCCAATAGTCTGAATTGACGCGTTTCGTCGCGCCTGTGTGACCTCATCGGGGGTGTGGATATTTACCTCGAAATGCCCGGTTCGACGCTAGGGACGGCGGCCCGTGATTTCGGGCCCGCGACGTTGACGCACCCATGTTCCGGTGCGCCGCATCACGCGTCGGGACAACAGCAGGGCCGCACCGCCACCGATCATGCCGAACGCCACCGTTGCACCGAAACCCATGATTCCGAACAGTACGTCGACATGGGGCGACACAATGAGAACCCCTGTCGGGGAAATGCTGGTGAAGCCGCGGGCGGCACCAGCCGCAACCCACAACGCAGCTGTGACGAAACCGGCGGCCACGGACTTGTGAAATATCGCCGGCAGTCGGGGAGAGGTCACAAAGGGGAATGCGGCGATCAACAGGCTGGATGACAGGACCGCGGCGACGGACAGTACGCTGCTCGGTGTGGGTGATGTCAGGGTTTGGGCCACAAAACTGTCGGGTTCCGATCCCAGCGGCACCAGCACCAGAACGAATGCTGGAATGCTGAGAACCACTGCGGCGGCGATGTGCAGTAGTTCAATTCTGCGACCCGCGGAGAGACGTGAGTCCGTCACGGGGTTTCGGCCCCGGGCGCGTGGGCCATATCGGACAGTGACTCGGCAAAAGCAGACACCACCGTGGGAACATGAATCGATTCGAAGGCCAACGGCGGACGGATCTTCAGAATATTTCCGCGTTCACCCGATGCACTGATCAGTACCCGTCGATTCCGCATCCCGTTCACAATAACCGAGGCGGTTGTCGCGGTGTCACATTCGACGGCGAGGAACAGTCCGGCGCCCCGGCCGTGCACGAGGTTGGGGTGTCGTTCCGTCAGCGCACCGAGCCCGGCGAGCAGGTGGGCGCCGGTATCCGCAGCCCGGTGCATCAGCCCGTCGGATTCCAGCACATCTAACACTGCGGTCGCCGCGGCAATCGCCGCGCCACTGCCGCCGAAGGTATTGAAATAGCGGATGTCGGCGCCGAACTTTTCGCCAACTCCTTCACGGGTCAGCATCGCCGAGATGGGATAACCGTTGCCCATCGGCTTGCCAATCACCACAAGGTCGGGGTCAATCTCGTGGCGTTGATAGCCCCACATGTGGGTGCCGGTTCGCCCGAAACCGGGTTGAACTTCGTCAGCAATCCACAGCCCGCCCGCCTCGCGAACGACCTCGCGAGCTTCGGCGATGAAACCCGCGGGACCGGCTTGAACACCATCAGACGACAGGATTGAGTCGAGAATCATGCCCGCGAACCCGACCCCTCGCGATTGAAGTTCGGCGATGCCGGTGCGCACCGCCTCGGCGAAGCACGCCCCAATATCGTCACCGTCGCGCACAATATCGGGCGCGGGAATTCGCACGACATTGCGGCCCAGGTCGTTGTCGGGGCCCAGGCTGGGCGACAGCTGAGCCGCAGCTGTCGTAGTGCCGTGGTACGCGTTGCTGGTCACGAGCATGCCGTCATGCCCAGTTTCGTAACGGGCGAGACGCACGGCAAGGTCGACCGCCTCGCTGCCGGTGCACGCAAACGTGACCTTGGCCATGTCACCCTCGAAGGTGTCGACAAGACGTTCGGCATAGTCCACGACACCGTGGGTCAGGTAGCGGGTGTGAGTGGACAGTGTGCCCAGCGCCTGGCTGACGGCTGCCTGCACCGCAGGGTGTGAATGCCCGATGATCGGCACGTTGTTGTACGCATCGAGATAGGCGCTTCCCTCGGAATCGAACAGCCACACGCCCTCACCGCGCACAAACTCGACCGGGGAGTCATAGAACAGTCGATAGCTGGGCCCCATCACCGACTGACGTCGTTCCACCAGTTGACGCGTCGATGCATCAAGTTGGCTAGCTGTCGCTGGGTCGAAACCGTTCACCATTCGCACACGTACAGTCTAGAAATTTTATGATTGTCGTGTGGCCTATTCCCCATTGACGGTGTCGTTCCTGAATGAAGTGGTTCGGCGCACCTGGGGCATCACGGCGACCGATGTCGAACCGTTCGCCGGCGAACACTCGTTGACATGCCGTTTCCACACGGACACGGGTTCCGTGTTGGTGAAGTCGTTGAGTGTGCCCCACGACAAGGCCAATCACGAACTTCGCCGACTGGAACACCAACTGGGCATCATGCGTGTCAGCCGAGAGGCGGGACTGCCCGTTGCCCGCGTCATCCCCGGCCTGCAGGGCCAGTTCGTCGAGGTCGTCCATCAGGCCGGCAGCGCTGTCCTGGTGCATGTCATGGACTGGACCGAGGGCGTGCGGATCGACGGTGTCCCCATGACGATGGCGTTGGCGGACAGCATTGGCGACGTGGCCGGACGGTTCGATGCGGCGGTTGCGGACATTCCCGCCCCGAGGCATGACACCACACACCATTGGGACGCTCGGGTGATGCTGTCCTCGTTGGATTCGGTGATTCCCGTGCTGACCGAACAACTGGACCTCGACGTGGTGGTGAAAGCCCGGGATCTGTGGGCCGCGGCCGTGGCGGAAATCGGGACAGAATTACCCGAGCAGTGGGTCCACCACGACATGCACGACTTCAACCTGTTGGTGGGTGCCGATGACACGGACCGCATCAGTGCGGTGTTGGATTTCGGCGACACTACATACGGGTACAGGGTCGCCGAGGTGGCCGTTGCCGCCGCATACGCGGCGCGCGCCTCGATGCAACCGCGTGAAGTGGTCGATGTCGTCGTTGCCGCGTATGAACGACACGTGCCGTTGACACCCGCCGAACACGCGGTCCTGCGGCCATTAGTGTGTGCACGGCTCGCCCTGAACCTGGCGACGTGGAGTGCTCGGGCCGACCAGCGGACCGACACCTATGCCCGTGACCGTGCTGCTGCGTCACGCCCGGCGCTCGCCGCTCTGCTGCCGGATGCCGGCGAATAGATTCGGCGCGTAACAACAGGGTTCCGCCCGAATGCTTGCGATTAGGTGCGGGCCATCGACCGGGTTTCCGCTTCGAATTGTGCGAGAGTTTCGGCAGAAACAGTGGAACGAGTTTCGCCGATTGCCCAAATGTAGTCGTCAGTACTGGGGCCCGTCACATCATCGTTCCCACCATAGACCGAGGTTTCCAGTGCGCGTTGCGATGCTTTCCGTGCCGCGAATTCAATATCTGCGGGAGTGAATCCTGTCGATCGGTTGACCAACTCGGCAATGTCCACCGAGTCGGCAGCTAACGCGGGAACGAACCGTGACCAGATTGCATGCCGTGCTGCCTCGTCGGGAAGCCCGATGGGTACCACATAGTCAAATCGACCATGGCGCAGGAACGCAGGGTCGAGCGCCGTGACGAAATTGGTGGCGCAAATCAAAAGACGCCCTGGTTTTTGCCGGAATGCGGGCACAAGTTTGAGCAGCTCGTTGGTAACACCTTGTGTCGGTGACGGCGGGTCACCGGCACGGTGTGATGCGATTTCTTCGACTTCATCGATAAACACGACCACGTTGTCGAGTTCGGAAACTTTGGTAAATGTTTCCCGCAATCCGTTGGCTATCCCACCCGGTTCACCAGCGAGCCGAGATGCAAAGATTTCGACGAACGGCCAGTTCAGTCGAGATGCGATTGCGGTTGCAAACGTCGTTTTGCCTGTCCCCGGAGGGCCGAACAACATAATTGCTTGGGGCGGGCGGACTCCGAATTGTGTGGCCAACTGCGGTTCCGACAAGGGCAGAACGAGTCGGCGTTCGAGGATTTGTTTTTCCTCGCCCATTCCGGCGATGCTGTCCCACAGGTTGCGAGGCAAGAGTCGGCCCCCCACATCGGACAGCACGGCCCGTTCCTTGTCTCCCAGGGGGATTTCGCGTTCAAAATAGTTCAAATGCCGCAACCTCGAAAAGCCGGATTTCTCGAGCACACCGGTTTGGGATTGGCTGTCGTTGACCAGAACTGAAATTTTGGTCAAGCCACCCTGTGCCATCGATTCTTCGAGGTTCGCCAGCAGTGTCCGCCCGATACCGCGGGATTGGCTTCTCTGGTTGACGGCAAAAAATACGATCCAGCCTTGCTCATGGGCGGCTCGACCGACCGCAATTCCGATGATTCCCGATTCGTCATACGCGACGACGGCGTGGTCCTTTTCACAAGAGCCCAGTACTTCGGCGAGTGAATAGACGGGTTCGTGGCCGGCGGCACGGACTTCGTCCCACAGTTGCAGTACAGCGTCAGTGTCGGCGTGGTGAAATGCACGATAACGGAAGTTCATGGTGGCAACCATTCTGTTGAAGGACTTGGGCGACCCCGGGGAGTGTGGGGGTCGTATCCTCGACAGTGGTTGCGCCGAGCAGGATTCGCGGTGGAGTGCTGTGAGCCCAGAGTAATCGGCGCTCGCGCGAAAGTAAAGGGTTGTGTTATTCGAAGTGCCCGGCGGGGTGCATCGGCTGGATTTCGCCCGGTTGCGGTTTGCGCTTGCTGGGCCATTCGACGATGAGCATGGCGCTGAACATGATCAGGCCACCGATCAGGGTGCGAACACCCAGCGTTTCCTGTCCGGACAGCACGGCGAGGCTGGCAGCCCAGGGGACCTCGGCGGTGAGGATGATGGCCACGCGCGAGGCGTCCATGTGGGCCTGCGCCCAGGTCTGCAGCATGAACCCGATGGCGGTGGCGAAGACGGCGGTGATGATGACGGCCATCCACACGCTGGGCTCGGGCGGGGGCTGGTATCCGTCGGTTGCGGCGAGGGCGCTGGTCACAACGGCGGTCACAATCAGCTGCATGGTGGTGAGGGCGTAGGTGTCTGCGCCGGGACTCCATTTTCCGAGTGCCACGATGTGCAGTGCAAACAGCAGTGCGCTGACGATGACCCAGATCTCGCCGGTGCCCACTCCGGTGGGGGTCAACGCGATGGTTCCCAGTCCCACCAACGCGAGGCAGGCGGCGAACAACAGCTTGCCGTTGAGCTTCTGACGGAACAGCAACCAGGCCAAAACCGGGGTCAGAACGACGTACAGGCCGGTGAGGAATCCGGTGATGGCCGCGGTCGAATAATCCAGACCGATCGTCTGTGTGACGTATCCAAAGGCGAGGAACAGGCCCGTAATTCCGCCGGTGATCCACATTCGCTTGGTGAACAGCAGCACAGTTGTGGGGCGAATGGCGATGAGGATGGCGGCAGCCAGCACAAATCGGGTCGCGAGGAAGTCGGGCACCGGCTGCAGAGTGATGGCATCTTCCATCAACACGAACGAGGCGCCCCAGAACGCGGTAATCGCAAACAGGGCAAGAACTGCCAGCTTGTTGCGGCGAGTGTCGGACATGCTCATGGGTATTCCATCCTTGCTTTTCACCATCCTACGGATAGCGGCGCGCGGGGTCAGGCCAGGAAGCCGCGAATCAGCGAGGCGGAGCCGGACACGTGGGCGCGCATGGCATCGGCCGCTGCGGTGGCGTTGCCCGTCAGGATGGCCATGACGATTTCGGCGTGCTGGGCGTTCGAGTGTGCGATGTTGGGCGACAGCAACGGGAATTCGTTCAACAATTCGTTGACGCGCATACGCGACTGGGCAACACCGTTGACCAGTGTCGCGGACCCCGACAGTTCGGCGATCAGCAGGTGTAGTCGGGAGTCGAGTCGGCGGTAGTCTTCCTCGCCGGCCTCGTTCGTTTCGGTGTGGGCGGCCCACAACATCTCGCGGGACTCCCCGCTGAGTTCTCGGGTGGCGGCGTGATACGCGGCCCCCGCCTCGACGACGTCACGGTACACGAGCACATCGAGGATTTCGTCGGTGGTGAAATGAGGCCGTGCCAAGAGTTCTCCGTCGCGACCCAGCACCACGGGCCCCGCCGGGATGGTGTCGGCGATGAAGGTTCCGCCGTAACGTCCGCGCTTGACGACGAGGTACCCGGCGTCGGCCAGCGACGAGATCGCGTCGCGGACGGTGTCACGCGACACTTCGAGCATCGCGGCGAGTTCACGTTCGGGCGGTAACTGTGCACCGGGTTGAGCCAGCCCCAAGCGGATTGTCTGCAACAGACGCTCGACGCATTCCTCGAACGCGTTTCCGCCACGAATAGGAGTCAGCAAAAGGTTCGTGGTGGCGAGACCGAGTCCGGCCTGCTCGGACAGCAGACCGGACTCGTCACCCGCAACGACGGCGTCACCAAAGACATCGGCCAGTGGCCGATTGTGCAGCGGTGATGACGTCATCGATTTCCTTGTGTGTTTAGACCGGTGTGACGTAGGCGCCCGAGATGCCGCCGTCAACCAGGAAGGTCGACCCGGTGATGAACGACGAGTCGTCCGAGGCGAGGAACGCCACAGCTGCGGCAAGTTCCTCAGCCTTGGCGAAACGGCCGATCGGGATGTGCACGAGGCGGCGCTGGGCGCGCTCGGGGTCCTTGGCGAACAGTTCCTGCAACAGCGGGGTGTTTACCGGGCCGGGGCACAGGGCGTTGACGCGGATTCCCTGACGTGCGAACTGGACGCCCAGTTCACGGCTCATGGCCAGAACGCCGCCCTTGGATGCGGTGTACGAGATCTGCGAGGTTGCGCTGCCCATGACGGCAACGAACGAGGCGGTGTTGATGATCGAGCCGCTGCCCTGCTTGACCATGTGACGCAGTGCCGCACGGCAGCACAGGTACACGCTCTTCAGGTTGACGTCCTGAACCTTCTGCCAGGCAGGAAGTTCGGTGGTTTCGATCGAGTCGTCGTCGGGGGGCGAGATGCCGGCGTTGTTAAACGCAACATCAACACTGCCGTAGACCTTGAACGCGGTGTCGAACAGGTTGTTGACCTGGTCCTCGTCGGTGACGTTGACCTGAACGAACAGGCCACCCACCTCGGCTGCTGCTGCCTCGCCGGTCTCGGGGTTCATGTCGCCAATGACGACGGTGGCCCCCTCGGCGGCAAAGCGCTTGGCGGTCGCGAATCCAATTCCGCTGGCACCGCCGGTGATGACGGCAACCTTGCCCGCCATGCGCTGGGTGAGGTCGATCTTTTCGATACTCATGTGTTTCTCCTTACTGGGTGGGGCCGACTAGTCGGTGGTGATGAAAACGTTCTTCTCTTCGGTGAAGTGCAGGGGTGCATCGGGTCCGAGCTCGCGCCCCAACCCCGACTGCTTGAAGCCGCCGAAGGGGGTATTGAAGCGCACCGATGAGTGCGAGTTGACGGACAGGTTGCCGCTCTCGACACCGCGGGAGACGCGGATTCCGCGCCCAATGTCGCGGGTCCAGATGGAACCCGAGAGGCCGAATTCAGTGTCGTTGGCGAGGGCGATGGCGTCCGCCTCGTCGTCAAAGGGAACGACGGCCACGATTGGACCAAAGATCTCGTCGGTCATGCAGCGGTCGGTGCGCGAATCGGGAAGCACCACGGTGGGGGCGAACCAGAAGCCCTTGCCCTCGGGAGCATTTCCACGGAATGCCACGTTGGCGCCGTCGAGGTATTCGGACACGCTGTCGTGGTGTGCACGCGACACGAGTGGTCCCACCTCGGTGGATTCGAGGCGCGGGTCGCCGACGACGACGCCCTGAACTGCCGGTTCGAGCAGTTCGAGGAACCTGTCGTAGGCCGAACGTTCGACGAGGATTCGGCTGCGGGCGCAGCAGTCCTGTCCTGCGTTCTCGAACACCGAGTACGGGGCCGATGCGGCGGCCTTTTCCAGATCTGCATCGGCGAACACGATGTTCGCGCTCTTGCCGCCCAGTTCCAGGGTGACACGCTTGATCTGGTCGCTGGCGCCGCGCATGATGCGCTTGCCGACTTCGGTCGAACCGGTGAACACGATCTTGCGCACCGATTCATTGGTGACGAAACGTTCGCCGACGACCGAGCCCTTGCCGGGGATGACCTGGAACAGGCCCTCGGGAAGTCCGGCTTCGAGCGCGAGTTCGCCGAGTCGCATGGTCGACAGGGGCGTCCATTCGGCGGGCTTGACCAGAACGGCGTTACCGGCCGCGAGGGCGGGGGCGAACCCCCACGAGGCGATGGTCATGGGGAAGTTCCACGGTGTGATGATTCCCACGACGCCCAGTGGTTCGTTGAAGGTGATGTCGATTCCGCCGGCGACGGGGATCTGCTTGCCCAGAAGTCGTTCGGGCGAGGCCGAGAAGTACTCCAGCACGTTGCGCACGTGTTCGGCTTCCCAGCGGGCCTGGCCGATGGGGTGGCCCGAATTTCGTACCTCGAGCTGTGCGAGCGTCTCGATGTCGCTGTCCACCTTGTCCGCAAAGTCACGCAGCATTTTCGCGCGGTCGGCGGGGTTCAGCCCGGCCCAGACCTTCTGTGCTTTCTGTGCGGCGACAATCGCGGCATCAGTTTGTTCGACCGTGGCGTGTTCGATCGTTTCCATCGCCTCTTCGGTGGCGGGGTTGATCAGGGTGTAGCTCACTGTGTGCTCCTTGCGTTGCGGGCTGCGGCGATGAGGCCGTCAAACAGTCGTCCGTCATTGAGGGTTTGTTCGGGGTGCCATTGGACTCCAATTCCAAATGTTGCACCCTCGACTTCGATGGCTTCAATGATGCCGTCGTCGCTGCGTGCGGTGACGCGAAGTCCGTCGCCGACCTCGTCGATGGCCTGGTGGTGGTACATGGCGCCGGTCACGGTGTCGCCCACGAGCTGACCCAGCGTCGAATCGGTGTCCACATCGAGTTCGCCCACGGTGAAAGTGCCGCCGCCGACCTGGTACTTGTTCGATCCGACGACGTCGGGCAGGTGCTGGATCAGCGAGCCGCCCTGGTGAACGTTGAGCAATTGCGCGCCTCGGCAAATCGCGAGGAGTGGCAGGTCGCGGCGCAGTGCCTCGGCGATCAGGGCGTCCTCGAGAACGTCGCGACGGGTGTCGGGTTCGTCGGTGTGTTCACCGGGCTGTTGTCCGTAACGAGCGGGGTCAACATCGCGACCACCACAGACCACCAGTCCGTCGAGGCCATCCAGCACGGTGGCGGCAGCCTCGGCGTCGAACGGTTGCGGCGGCACGATGACGGCGATGCCGCCCGCGTTCGTCACACCGTCGAGATACACGCCAGGCAGGAACGACGCGTCGACATCCCACACCCCGGACACCGCGCGCTGACGGTACGAGGTAAGCCCGATAACGGGCCTAGAGGCGTTCGAAGCCACGGAAGCGCTCCCAGTCGGTGATGGCGGAATCGTATGCGGCTATTTCGACGCGAGCGTTGTTGACGTAGTGGTCGACGACCTCGTCACCGAATGCGGCACGGGCGATGGCCGAGTTTTCGAACAGGTCGGCGGCTTCGCGCAGGGTGGCGGGAACGTGGGGCTTGTCCGAGTTATAGGCGTTGCCCGTCGTAATGTCTTCCAGCTCTAGCTTGTTCTCGATGCCATAGAGGCCTGCGGCGATCAGAGCGGCCGTTGCCAGGTACTGGTTGACGTCACCACCGGGGACACGGTTTTCTACGCGCATGCCGTGGCCCTGTCCCACCACGCGCAGCGCGCAGGTGCGGTTGTCGAGTCCCCAGGCAATAGCAGTGGGAGCAAAGGATCCCGCCACGTAGCGCTTGTACGAGTTGATGTTGGGGGCAAAGAACAGTGAGAGTTCACGCATCGCGGCGATCTGTCCTGCGAGGAAGTGGCGGAACAGGTCGCTCATGCCGTGTTCTTTGGATTTGTCGGAGAAGACGGCAGATCCGTCGGTTCCGCGGAACGAGATGTGGATGTGGCACGAGTTGCCTTCGCGCTCGTTGAACTTCGCCATGAAGGTGATGGCCTTGCCATGCTTGTCGGCGATCATCTTTGCGCCGCTCTTATAAATAGAGTGGTTGTCGCAAGTGGCGAGGGCGGTGTCGTATCGGAACGCAATTTCCTGCTGTCCGAAGTTGCATTCACCCTTGACGCCTTCGCAGTACATCCCGGCGGCGTCCATCGATACGCGAATGTCGCGCAACAGGGGTTCGACACGGGTCGAGGCCAAGAGGTCGTAATCGACGTTGTAGTCGGTGTTGGCCTGCATGTTGCGGTAGCCCTTGGCCCAGGCCCCGCGGTAGGTCTCGTCAAAGACGATGAATTCGAGTTCGGTTCCCACATAGGGAACCATGCCCTGTGCCTCGAGCTTGGCCATCTGTGCTTTGAGCACGTCGCGCGGGGCCTGTGTCACGGGGGTGTGGTCGAGCCACATGAGGTCGGCCATGACGATGGCGCTGCCGGGCAGCCAGGGGGCGAGGCGCAGGGTGTTCATGTCGGGGATCATGGCCATGTCGCCATATCCGCGTTCCCACGACGAGATCTCGTATCCGTCGACGGTGTTCATGTCGACGTCGACAGCCAGAAGGTAGTTGCAGCATTCGGCGCCGTGCGCGATGGTGTCCTCGACGAACAGGCGGGCGGCGACGCGCTTGCCCACGAGGCGGCCCTGCATGTCGGTGAAGGCGAGGACTACGGTGTCGATTTCACCGTCTGCGACCAGCGCGCGAAGAGTCTCGGGGGTGATGTAACCAGTGTTCTGTGACATTGTCATTCCTCTTCTTTGAGGTTGGATTTCCAACCATTAGACCACACTGCGTGAGATGTGTCTACAACACACCCACCTATTTCCCTATGAAAACAGCCAAAGGTTTCCAGCACGTGAAAAATCGCGTAACAAAAATTTCATCTAAAGGTAGTTACAAATGACCAATAAAGGGCTACAGTCAAAACAATCAACCAGTTCACACAGTCGTGAACGGCGGCGCACGTCATCGTTCCGACCCAACTAAAAGGAAGAACAGGATGTCCAAAGAAACCATGAAGGTCTCGGGTGTGACCTACACAACCCCAGACAGTGGATATTTTGAAAAACGTCAACTACAGCGTGCCGCCGGTGTCGTCGGCCTCTGGGGTCTGGCCGTCGCAGCAGTTATCTCGGGTGACTTCTCGGGATGGAACTTCGGACTCGCGTCCGGTGGGTTCGGCGGAATGCTCATCGCATTCGGCGTGCTCATCGTCATGTATTACGGTCTGATCTTCTCGATCGGTGAAATGGCCGCCGCAATGCCACACTCTGGTGGCGCCTATTCGTTCGCCCGATCGGCGATGGGACCCTGGGGTGGATACATCACCGGTCTGGCCGAAACGATTGAATACGTCGCCACGACCGCCGTTATCGTCTACTTCTCGGCCATGTACGCCAACGGCATTACCGCCGAGCTTCTGGGCCTCGACCTCACCGGTCAGATGTGGATCTGGTACGTCATCCTCTATGTCGCGTTCATCGCCTTGAACAGCGCTGGATCGCACGTATCCTTCCGCTTCGCTGTGATCGTCGCCATCCTGTCGCTCGTCATCCTCGCGATCTTCTCGGTCATGGCCGCGACCTCGGGCCTGTTCTCGTGGAACTCGCTGTTCGACATCGCACCGGATGCAAGCATCGCGGGGGCGACCGAGTTCCTGCCATTCGGCCCCATGGGTATCCTCTTCGCCCTGCCCTTCGCCGTATGGTTCTTCCTCGGCATCGAGGAACTTCCCCTGGCCGCCGAAGAAGCACACGACCCCGTCAAGGACATCCCCCGCGCTGGTCTCTGGGCTCGCGGAACCCTGATCGTCTTCGGTCTGCTCGTCCTGTTCCTCAACACCGGCATCCTCGGCTCGTCGGCCACCAGCGGATCGGGCGAGCCCCTGCTCGACGGATTCCGTGCAATGGTCGGTGACACCTGGGCAGCTGTGCTCGGCATCTTCGCCCTGATTGGTCTGCTCGCCTCGCTGCAGGGAATCATGTTCGCCTACGGACGCAACATGTACTCGCTGTCACGCGCCGGTTACTACCCCAAGGCTCTGTCGCTGACGGGTAAGAACAAGACCCCCTATGTTGCCCTGATCGTCGGTGGCGCCATCGGTTTCGTCGCACTCGTGCTGCTCGACTACCTGACCGCAACCACCGAACTGGGCAGCGTCGCCGGAGCAATCGTCCTCAACATCGCCGTGTGGGGTGCAATGCTCGCCTACCTGATGCAGGCCGTGTCGTTCCTCATCCTCCGCAAGAAGTTCCCCAACGCGAACCGCCCCTATGTATCGCCCTGGGGCGTACCCGGTGCATGGGCTGCGCTGATCATCTCGGCGCTCGCATTCGTGGGCTTCCTGCTGAACCCCACCTTCCTGCCCGCAATCTACGCAATCATCGTCGTGTACGCGGTGCTGTTGCTGGTGTTTGCGCTGCGCGGCCGCCACATGCTGGTGCTGTCGCCCGAGGAAGAGTACGCCGTCAACGGCGGGCTTCACAAGGAGTAAACGCTGTACAACCATGGCGGGGTCCGGGCAACCGGGCCCCGCTGTGTTTTTCCCACCAACGAGCGCCCCAACCACGTGCGATGGGCTCCAACATTCTGTATCGTCGAACCGTGACCACACTGAATATCGCTCCCGAAGTTGCCCTCGCTCTCGCCGAGGGGCGTCCGGTAGTAGCCCTCGAATCGACCATCATCTCTCACGGACTTCCCCGTCCCCGCAACAGCGAGGCCGCACAGGAATTCGAAAACATCCTGCGTGACACCGGGGTCACCCCCGCGACCATTGCCGTGATTGACGGCATCCCGACGGTGGGTCTCGACGCCGAAGGTCTCGACATCATCGCCAACCGTGACATAGCCAAGGCTTCGGTCCGCGACCTGCCGATGCTCATGGCCAAGGGCCAGAGCGGCGCCACCACGGTGGCCGCCACCGCGCACATCGCGGCTCGTGCCGGGATTCGCGTGTTCGCCACCGGCGGTTTGGGCGGAGTGCACCGCGGGGCAAACGAAACGTTCGACGAATCCGCCGACCTGTCGGCTCTCGCCGTGACCAACATCACTGTGGTCGCCGCGGGCGTGAAATCGGTGCTCGACATCCCCGCCACCCTCGAACGACTGGAAACCCTGTCGGTCCCCGTGATCGGTAACGGCACCACCAAGTTCCCCGCATTCTGGCTGAACGATTCGGGTTACACGCTCGACTGGGCTGCCGAGAACCCCGCCGAGATTGCGGCCATCATGCGCGCACACGACGACACCTCGAACGGTGGCGGAATTGTGGTCGCCAACCCCATCCCCGTCGAACTGCAGTGGGATCCGGCCGAACACGACCGCGTACTGGTGCAGGCATTTGCTGCCGCCGATGCGCAGGGTGTCCGCGGCAAGGCGGTCACGCCGTTTCTGCTGGGTTACATTGTCGAGGCATCGGGCGGACGCTCGCTCGAGGTCAACCTCGACTTGGCTCGCAACAACATCCGCGTCGCGGGACAGATCGCGACTGCGTGGAGCGCACTGACGCGATGAGCGAACGCATCCTCGTCATCGGTGACGTCATTGACGACATCATCGTGATCCCCGGGCGGGCCATCCGGCACGACACCGACACTCCCGCCTCGATTTCGCAACGGGCGGGGGGTTCGTCGGCCAACACGGCCGCGTGGTTGGGTTTCGCGGGTGTGGACGTGGATTTTTATGGGTGTGTCGGTCAGGCCGATTTGGCCCGCCATTCGCACGAACTGTCTCAGTTCGGTGTGCGCACCTTCCTGAATCCCGACGAAATCCATCCGACGGGCACCATCGTCATCCTCGTCGAGGGCGAGCGAGGCCGGCCTGTTTGCCGAGGAAAAGTACAACTCGCTGACGGTTGCCAAGCAG